>JBGUYI010000163.1:0-9285 GCA_045118635.1 Acetivibrionales bacterium | reverse complement strand
ACTCCCACTGAATTGTAAATATGTACCCACCGCCTACGCTTTTTCAAGCTTAGAGGCGGGGGACATCTCTGTACTTACGTTATATATTTACTGTAGCACACTCATAACTAAAGTTACGAGTGTACACTGCTTTTTGCCGGCTCTAGAGTTAAGAGAGTACGTTATATTCTTTGTAGTGAGTTATTTATTTCTTGTCTTGAAATTTCTTGTGGTATTTCATTTATTTTTTTCTCTAAATCTTTTTTAGCATTCTTTTTTGAATATTCTTTCAGTGTATTCCAATCTATATTTTTCTTTTCTTGAATTAATTTTTCTATTATTTGTGTGTTATTATAATAATCTAAATCTATTTTATTCTCTTTTATGAATTCATTTATTATATCGTATTTTTTACATTCATATAATATAGACAATATTGTATCTCCATTAGAATTCTTATAATTTATATCTGGTATATTTTCCATTAACTCACTTATTGATTTTTCATCATTATTCTTATTACTTTTTAGTATTTTTATTATCTCTTCTAATTTTTGTTTCTCTTGTACTAATTTTTCTAATTCTATCCCTTCGTTTTTTAAAAATTCTTTCATACTATCACATATATTATTAGCTTCCCTTATTTGTCTTATGCTATCAAGTGTTTTTAAATTTATAATATTTGCTATATTTGCGACTCTTTCTTTAGCTATTTCATATCTTTTATTCAATTTTTCTTCTTCATCCTTATTTGAAATTGTAAAAAATTTTAATTGTTTTTGTAAAAGCATAATTTCTAAAACTTTGTTATCTGATAATTCCTTTACTTGTTTTGATAATTTTAATAAATCAACATTGCCATTTTCTATTAGGTAAGTTAAAATTCCTTTACCTTGGTTATCCTCTTTATGTAGATTTGTTCCTTTTTCTATTAGATACTTAGCTTCAGTATTTTTATTCTTTTCTAATAGGTGCATTAATAATGTTTTTCCTTGTTTATCAACTATATTTATTATATTTGTTCCTTTTTCTATTAGATACTTAGCTTCATCCATTATTTCATATAAACTTTGCCAAATTTCTAATATTTTTCTTATTTCTTTTTTTGTTGCACATATTAATGCAGTTTCTCCGCTATTACCTTGTAAATTTAAATCTGCTCCATGTTTTAATAGTATCACAACTATGTCAGTATATCCTCGTTTTGTCGCACATATTAATGCAGTTTCTCCGCTATTATCTTGTAAATTTAAATTTGCTCCATATTTTAATAGTATTGTCACTATATCTGTATATCCATATTTTGTTGCATACATTAATGCAGTTTCTCCACTACTACCTTGCAAATTTAAATCTGCGCCATGTTTTAATAAGTATTCTACCATTTTTATATGTTTATTGATTACAGCATACGTTAATACTGTATATCCACTAACTGTATTTATATCTGCTTTACATTCTTCAACTAAATATTTTGCAACATCTAATTTACCTTTTATTGCCACATGAATCAAAGCTTTATCGGCATCTACTTTACTCTTCACTAAATATTTTACTATATCCAAGTGTCCTTTTCTTGCAGCATGTGCTAATGCTGTCCATCCATATTTATCTGATTTATTTACATCTGCTCCTTGTTCTATTAAAAACTTTACTATGTCGGTATATCCTTGTTCTGCTGCATATATTAATAAATATCCATCTTTATTTTGTATATCAAAATCTGCTCGGATGTTTACCAAATACCGTACTATGTCCGCTTCATTTTCTATTAAAGACTTTGTAATATCGGTAAATCCATTTTTTGAAGTCATTATTAATGCTGTTTCTATATATTCATCCACTTTATTTATATTCATTCCGCGTTTTACTAAAAGCTCTAATATGTCAATAGTTATATTTCCCTTTACATACATGGATGATATTTGTTCTTCTTTGTTTTTGTCTTTTGACTTAAACATTACTCCTTTGTCTACTAATACTGCTTTTTTTAACAACTCCAAAAATTCCTTTGCGGTCATTCTATTTTACGTCCTTTCTTTCTAAAACCCAATTATTACATTTATATACTTATCTTTTTCATCTTAAGACAAATTATCACATGTCAAATTAGTTTATATGATCTAAAATACTGTACATTTCTCCCCATTCTATCATATTAAGTTAAAAAATCAAGGCAACATATTCCAAAAAACATTTCTATAAACAAAGAAACTGATAAGATTAAACTTGTATCAGTTTTTTTGTTAAATCCCTATAGTCATTGCTTTTTAGCAAAAAAAAGAATAATTTTGTCCTAAATTATTATCCCAGTTATTAGCACTATCACTGAAAGCTAGATTTAAAGTTGTGTTAGTGCATAGAGGTATATTAGTTTCAAAAGTATTATTTCCAATGTTTTTCATAGTATAAGAAGTAACATTTTTCCACTTATCAATATTTCCTAATCCAACTAAAACAGTAATATCAGAAGCACCGTTTTTTGCTAAAAGACCATTATACGAAATTTTGAATGAATTTTTTTCAATATTTAGAAAAACACCATTCTTAGAGTATAAATTAGACACATTTGAAGTTTCAGGGTTTAATTCTTTGGCATTTTCAGAGTTAAAAATATTTCCAAAAACAAAATTCCAAAATCCCATTAGTTTTAAACCTCCTTAAAATTTTTTCAAGAGATATTTTATGCTATTTTTAAATAATTATTTAGGAATTATTTTGAAATTTTGAAATAAATTCTAAATAATTAAAACCGATAACGTTAACAAACAAATGAATTTCTTAATGGAGGTGATTTTTTTTACTATACTTTAATATAATGTACAAAAAACAAAAGGAGGAAATTTTTATGAAATTAATGAAAAGATTGACTAAAATTTTATGTGTGGTTTTAGTACTACAATTTGGTGTGATGTTTTCTGTAGTAAATGCAGCTTGCTGGAAAGAAGGAGAGAGTTATAAAGCAGGAGAGATTGTGACATACAATGGAAAGGATTACAAATGTCTAGTAAATCATACAGCTTGGGAAGGATCTAATTGGACTCCATTAGAAACACCATCATTATGGGAAGTAATAGGTGAAAGTTCACATCAAGATAATCAAGAAAATGGTGTAATAAACGAGAATAATGAAACAGCACAACAAGATAATAATGCAGTTTGCTGGAAAGAAGGAGAGAGTTATAAAGCAGGAGAGATTGTGACATATAATGGAAAAGAGTACAAATGTTTAGCAAATCATACAGCTTGGGAAGGAACTAATTGGAATCCATCATCCACTCCAACATTATGGGAAGAAGTTGGAAGTGCAAATAATATGCAAAATCAAAATGAAGGACAAAATCAGGGACAAAATGAAGAACAAAATCAAGGACAAAACGAAGGACAAAATCAAGAAGAAGAAAATATACCAATAGTTGAGTCTAAGGGAGAATGGGGAGAAAAGGTATATGCACCATATGTTGATGTTATGTTATGGCCTACACCTAGCATAAATAGCTTTATGGAAGCTACAGGAAACAAATATTATACATTAGCTTTTATACTAAGTAATGGTGGGAAGCCAGCATGGGGTGGAATAACTCCATATAATCAGGGATTTTATAAAGAAGAGATATCAAAACTTAGAAAAAACGGAGGAGATGTAATAGTTTCATTTGGTGGAGCAAATGGAATAGAGTTAGCATTGGAAGTTACTGATGTAGATAAATTAAAGAAGGCGTATCAAGATGTTATAGATGAATATCAATTAACATGGGTTGATTTTGATATAGAAGGATTTGCAGTATCAGATAAAGCATCAGTGCAAAGAAGAAATCAAGCGATAGCTAAATTGCAAAAAGATAATCCAGATTTAACAATAGCATATTGCTTGCCAGTAATGCCAGAAGGTTTAACACAAGATGGATTGTATGTATTAAAAGATGCAAAAGAGAAAGGTGTAAATATAGATGTGGTAAATATTATGACAATGGATTATGGCCCATCATATCAAGGAGATATGGGACAATATGCAATAGAAGCAGCGAAAAATACAGAGAAGCAGATACGAAACATAGGACTTGGAGCAAAATTAGGTAATACACCAATGATAGGCCAAAATGATGTGTCAGTGGAGAAATTTACAGTAGATGATGCTAAAAAAGTTTTAAAATGGGCAAAAGAAAATGACAATGTACGTTTGTTGTCAATGTGGTCAGTTACAAGAGATAAATCAAAAGGTACAGGATTGTATAATTGTTCAATGATTCCTCAAGAAGACTTTGAGTTTACTGATACATTTAAAGAATTTAATGGGTAGAACAAGGCCTCCTACTAAAATAGGGGGCCTTATCACAAAGTGACATTTTTTTTTGACCAATTAATCTATAATGAAAGAAAAAAAGAGAGGAAGGACGATTTAGATGAAAGCACAGGCGTTAGAAATGCAAAATGATTCATTTGGTCAAAAAAAATATCTTAGGGTTATTTTAAGAAATATTATAGAACTAATAGACAAAAGTCACTTTTTAATTTTAACACCAATGGCTTTTTTAATTGGAAAATCGACAGTATTAAATGGAGGCATTCCATTTGGTGCTGTTATGTTTTGTGGAATGAATTTTTTGAGAGCTAAAAAACTTATTATGTTCCTTATGATAGTATTGGGTATATTATCTAATGGATACAGTAAGTATGTTTATATAAATTCCATATGCATTATTTTATTTATGATAGGTAAAAAGATACTTTCATTAAAAGATGAAAATATGCTAAGTAATGCATTAATGTGTACACTTTCTTTAGCAATAGGGGAGTATATATTTTTTTATAGAGAAGGAATGTTATTATATGATTTTATAAAAGTATTATTTCATTTAGCACTAGTTATTCCTTTGTTTTACGTGTTTAGAAATGCTGGGATGTATCTTATGCATAAGAACAAATATTTAGATATAAGAAATGAAGAAATAATGAGTGCAGCTATTGTTTATGCAGTAAGTATATTGGGAATTAGTACATTAAAGATTATGGGACTTAGAGTTCTAGATATTGTTATAACATTACTTATATGTATGTTTAGCAATAAATTTGGTTTAACCATAGGAGCAACGTTTGGAATGGTTTTGGGATTAATTACAAATATACATAATGATAATGGGTTAGTGTTAGCTGGGTTATATAGTTTTAGCGGAATGCTTGGAGGTACTTTTAAAAGTTTAGGTAAAATAGGTACAAGTCTTGGCTTTTTTATATCTAATTTTATGTTGATGGTTTTTTCTAGAAGATACAATGTGGAAATAATACATATGAGAGAGATGCTAGTTGCTATGGGTATATTCTTTATATTACCTAATAAATTTATAGAATTTATAATTGGTAAAAATTTAAATGGTGAACTCATATGTTGGGAAAGGAGAAATTATAATTTTAGGCTAAAAGAATTGACTGTTAATAGATTGACTAATTTTTCAAAGGCATTTAGTGAACTTCAAAAAACATTTAGTAATATATCAGAGTATGAATTTATAGCAGACAAAAATGATATATCAATTTTATTTGATAGAGTTGCAGATAGGGTATGCAAAAATTGTAGCTTATGCGTATATTGTTGGGATAGAAGTTTTTATGAGACATATCAGGTTATGTATAAAATAATAGAAATGTTAGAGAATAAGGGTAGAATAGACATTTCGAATGTTCCCCAATTTTTTATAGACAGATGTGAAAGAGTAGGTGAGTTTACAAGAGCATTAAACAATATTTATGAAATATTTAAAGTTGATGTAGTGTGGAAAAATAAAATAGCAGAAAGCAGAAAAGTTGTTTCGCAGCAGTTAGATGGATTATCTAAAGTTGTGTCAGATTTGGCAGAAGAGATTAATGTAGATGTAAAATTTAATACAGTATATGAAGAATTAATACTAGATGAATTCAATAAATTAGATATACAATGTATAGATGTTATGGTTTATGAAAATAAATGGAACAAATATGAAGTTTTAATTATATTAAAATTAGAAGATTATCAAAAGACATCAAGCAGTGATTTAAAGGACCTAATAAGTAAAGTAATGGATAAGGAAATGATAGTAGAGAAAGAATCTTTTGGAGATATAAAAGAAACAAAAAATATAAAATTTGTTGAACAGGATAAATTAAAAGTAATAACAGGCTTTGCTAAATTAACAAAAGAGGGACAAACAGTTTCAGGTGATAGCTATTCTTTGCTAAATGGAAGAGATGGAAAATTTTATATAGTTTTAAGCGACGGTATGGGTAGTGGTGAAAAGGCTTTAAAAAACAGTAATGCTACTATAAATCTATTTGAAAATTTTATAGAATCGGGATTTGATAAAGAAACAGCTATAAAAATTATAAATTCAATATTAGTTTTAAAGTCGAATGAAGAATCATTTAGTACATTAGATATATCTTCTTTAGATACTAATACAGGTGAATGTGAATTTATAAAAATAGGTGCGATGCCAACATTTATAAAAAATAAAGATGGAGTAAAAGAGATAAAACATGCATCACTTCCAGCAGGAATTTTGAGTAATTTAGAGATAGAACCAAAGAAAGAAAGGTTGAAAACAGGTGATTATATAATAATGATAACAGATGGGATAATGGATTCTTTAAAAAAAGTATCTAATGGCGAGAAAAAAATAAAAGATATATTATTGGGGTATGATAAATTAGAGCCAAATGATATAGCCAAGAAATTAATAAAAGAAGCTTTAAAAGATGATAAATTAGAACCATTGGATGATATGCTTGTTGTAGTTGCAAAAGTAAGCCTCATGTATAATTGATTTAAAATAAACAAAAACTACCTCTATTATTTAGAAAAGAGGTGTTTTTTTGTGAAAAGAAAAGATGAAAAAAGAATAATAAGAATAAAAGATTTAGAATCTAATTGTATAGAGGAAATGATAGTTATACTAAAAAACAATAAGAAAAAAATGAATGGTATAAAATACAAAGTTGAAAATAATTATGATAATTTTATAATAAATGAAGCGGAAAGGATTTTAGATGAGTATATAAAAAATGATTTAAAGAATGTGAAAAAATATTTTGCAATAAATTTAAATACACTCTTAAATTATTTGTTGATTCTTAGTATAATATTTATGAGCTATGTGATTTTTAAATTTTTATAAGGGGTGTTTTTTTGGAATTTAAAGATATTATAGGACAAGAAAATTTAAAGAGAGTTTTAATTAATAGTTTAAATGAGCAACAAATAAGTCATGCTTATATATTTTGTGGGGAAGATGGACTAGGCAAGAAAACTATGGCTAAAATTTTTTCTAAGAAGCTATTATGTAAAAATATGAATAAAAGTGATTGTAAATGTAAGTCATGTATGGTGTTTGAAAATGAAACGCATCCAGATTTTTTTAATATAAAAAAAGATGGGAATAGTATAGGTGTAGATAAAATAAGGCAGATGCAATCACAAATTGTTGTTTCTCCTATATATGGTGCTAAAAAAATATTTCTGATAAATGATGCAGAAAAACTTACAAAAGAAGCGCAAAATGCTCTTTTAAAAATAATGGAAGAACCACCTCATTATGTTGTTATAATGTTGGTAACCAATAATAGCAATATGCTTTTAGAAACCATAAGATCTAGGGCAATACAATATAATTTTAGTAAAAACACAAGAGATGAAGTAAGAAAATATTTAGAGACAAAGTATGGTGAAAATATTTCAAACATTAATTTTTTGATAAGTTGTTCTGATGGCAAAATAGGTAAAGTAGTGGAAATAATGAATACTGATGATATTAATCAAATAAGGGATGTTGTTATTGATTATGCATCAAAAATAAAATTAATGAAAATGAACGAAATTTTAAATGCCATAGATTTTTTTACACAAAACAAAGATAGGATAGAATTATTGTTAAATATGATGACAATGTTTTTTAGAGATTTATTAATTTTAAAGCAAACTAAAGATTATGAGCTATTGACTAATATTGATAAAAGAGATATTCTAATACATAGAATGGATGAGTTTTCGTGTAGAGAATTAATCAGAAATATAGAAACTATAACTGAAGCAACTAAGTATATCAGAAGGAATGTGAATTTTGGATTATTATTAGAAGTTATGTTTCTAAAATTGCAGGAGGAATGAAAATGATAGAAGTTGTGGGAGTGAGATTTAAGGCTGTAGGTAAGATATATTATTTTGCAACCAGAGATAAAGTAGTGAAAAAAGGTGATAAGCTAATAGTAGAAACAATAAGAGGAGTGGAGTTTGGTGAAGTTGTCTTAGACAAGCAACTTGTGGACGAAGAAACTCTAAGTATGCCAGTTGGTGAAATTATAAGAGTAGCAACTGATGAAGATATAAAGAAAAATGAAGAGAATAAGAAAAAGCAAATTGAAGCATTTGGCATATGTTTAAAGAAAATAGAGAAACATGGTTTAAAAATGAAGCTTATTGACGCAGAATATACATTTGATAATAATAAAATATTGTTTTATTTCACAGCAGATGGAAGGATAGACTTTAGAGATTTGGTTAAGGATTTAGCTGCAATATTTAAGACACGTATAGAGTTACGTCAGATAGGTATAAGAGATGAAGCTAAAATGGTTGGTGGTTTAGGCGTATGTGGTAGAGTGTTATGCTGCAAAGGATTTTTAGGTGAGTTTCAACCAGTTTCAATAAAAATGGCAAAAGAGCAAGGCTTGTCACTTAATCCAACAAAAATATCAGGCACGTGTGGTAGACTTATGTGTTGTTTAAAGTATGAGCAAGAAGCATATGATGATTTAAACAGCAGAGTTCCTAGAGTTGGTTCTATTGTAAAGACGGAGGAAGGACAAGGAACAGTTATTTTAGTTAATTTATTAAAGGAAATAGTTAGGGTAAGATTTGAAAATAAAGATGGAAATGGGGCAGAAGTTAGAGATTATTCAGTTAAAGATATTGTAATTATACAAAATGCAAGTGAACAAGAGGAAATTGAAGATATAGATATCGAAAAATTGAGGGAATTAGAAGATTAATTTACTGCATAAAAAGTCTCTAATAGAAAATATATTAAAAAAATGTAAGAAGTATTTTTTCCTTGAGATAATATAGCTTTCAGTGGCATCCTCCTTTACTTCAACACCGAGAATTTTATGGAAAAAATTTGAGGTATTGGTAGGATGTTATATTTACTGTTGCTATCATTTTGACAATTAGCCTAAAATTTAACATAAATGGTGAAAGTCAATACGAGCTTGCGAGTATTGCTGCGCCGGATTTGTGTACCCGGCAGGGTACAACTTACCATTCAAATCCGTGTGCAT
>JBGUYI010000162.1:0-20482 GCA_045118635.1 Acetivibrionales bacterium | reverse complement strand
GGATGCACACGGATTTGAATGGTAAGTTGTACCCTGCCGGGTACACAAATCCGGCGCAGCAATACTCGCAAGCTCGTATTGACAAACAATTAGATTAGACTTTTACCTAAGCCTTAGCAATTTGTAAATCACAAGAGATGATTATATTTTTGCCAAGGTTTAGATAAAAAATACTATACATTAAATCTAAATAAAGTTACATCGCCATCTTTCATTACATAATCTTTTCCTTCAGATTGAACCAATCCTTTTTCACGAGCAATATTAAAAGAGCCGCAGTTTATTAAATTTTCATAAGATACAATTTCAGCGCGAATAAAACCACGTTCAAAGTCTGTATGAATTTTTCCTGCAGCTTGAGGTGCTTTTGTACCATTTGTAATAGTCCAAGCACGAACTTCGTCATGACCAGCTGTTAGAAAGCTAATTAAACCAAGCAACTTATAACTAGATGTAATTAATTTATCTAATCCAGAGCTAGATAAACCAAGTTCTTTTAAGAATTCTTCTTTTTCAGCATCATCTAAAGCCGCTATTTCTTCTTCGATTTTTGCACAAATTACAACAACTTCAGCATTGTCTTTTTTTGCAAACTCTAATAAAGATGCAACAAAATCATTAGGCACATCATTTTCTACATCATTTTCAGAAATATTAGCGACGTAAATTACAGGCTTTGAAGTAATCAAAAACATTTGATTAACAAGACTAAGTTCATCTTTGTCTAATGACATATTTCTTATGCAAATTCCTTTTTCCAAATTTGATTTAAGTTTTTCTAGTATTTCCAATTCGATGTGATATTTTTTATCACCAGTTTTCAATAACTTTTTGGTTTTATCAATTCTTTTATCAACAATTTCAAGGTCAGAAAATATAAGTTCTAAATTTATTGTTTCAACATCACTAATAGGACCGATATTTCCATCAACATGAATAATATTTTCATCTTCAAAACACCTAACAACATGAACAATAGCATCAACTTCTCTTATATGTGACAGAAACTTATTTCCTAATCCTTCACCATTGCTAGCTCCTTTAACAAGCCCTGCAATATCCACAAACTCTATTGTTGTATGAACTACTTTCAATGGATTATAAATTTTAGCTAATTTATCTAAACGTTCATCAGGCACTGTAACAATCCCTACATTTGGTTCAATTGTACAAAATGGATAATTTGCACACTCAGCACCAGCTTTTGTTATAGCGTTAAAAAGGGTACTTTTACCCACATTTGGTAAACCAACTATTCCTAATTTCATAAATTTTTAAGCACTTCTAATGTATTGAGTGCTAACCTCCTCCCAAGTTTCTTTAGTATATCCCGACAATTTGTATTATATACCTATTGGTAGTTTAAGGCAAGCTAACATATTACAAAATTTCAAAATGACACCTTGAAAAATATCCTTAAATAGTATAATATAACAAAGGCAGAACGTGTTTACATATGGGTATGTGGCTTTTAAGAGGAGGAGACAGGAGATGTTAAGCAAACAAGAGGGAATAGAAAGAAAGATAAATATTGCAACTATTCTAGTTGGAATTGTTTGTAAGAGTTGTGTTATAGCTTGTGCGTTAATTGCGGGGATTTTAGTTTTTAATTTAGGTGCTTCTTTGCTTTTGAAAATAATGGGGGTTTTGTCAGTTACAAGAGCATTAGCAAAGTTTATTGAAATTGGGGTATTTGCAGAAAGTATATCAAGGAGGAATAGTAAAAAAATAGAAGAAGAAGAAAATATGGTAATGTCTATTTTAAATTTGTTTATGGGTTTAGGTTTTTTTATGTCAGGAATGGGAGTTATTAATGCTTGTAGTAATTATTGGTTATTAAAAATGGGGATGATATCTGCTATATTAGGTGGAGTTGATATAATAAATTCATTATGTTCTTTAATTTTGCCTATTGTGAAAAAAGGACAAAAAGAAGAGAATATTTTTGGAAATACTTTTTATAATAAAAATGTTGAAGAAGAAAGAGATAGAATAGATAGTTTGAATTTAAAGATTAATGGAAAGGAAGAGCAAATAACTAATATTGAATATATATCAAAAAATAAAATATTTATTGAGAGAGAAGATATTTTTAATGATGACAGAAAAAATGAGAAAGAAATATTTTATTTCAAGTTGTAAGACTTGGTAGTTAATAAATGCAAGTAATGTTGTTAGGAGGAATTTATTATGAGAAATGGAACAAGAAGGAGAAGTGTAGAGGAGGATGGAATAATTGTATTTTTGCTGTGGCTATTATTTTCGATAGTGTGCCAATTTATAAGTTTTGTGGTCATGATTTTTTGTGTTACAAGTATTATAAGTTGTGGGCTAGCAATTTTTAATTTAAGTGCAGGTTGGCTGATGAAAACTGCAGGTGTGTTGACTATTATCAGTGGCTTAGAAAAGATAATTGATATACCAATAAAAAATAAAGAAATTAAACAGCTTTTTAGGGGATTGATGTCGGTGTCTACCTTATTGTGTGGAGCTCTTTGTTTAAAGCTTTGTGGTTTTTCAATAGCTGCATTATATACAGCATGGTATGGAATAAGTCAAACATGTGCTTATATTAAGAAACAAATAGCTGGATATAATGAAGAAGAAATAAGATATGAATTAAATGAAAATATAATGATGTCACAAGATAAAGGTTATGAAAAAGAGATGTTTTTTAAAGGGATGGAACATAATATTTCAAAAGAAGAAAAAATCAATATACAAAATATTTCAAAAGAGGAAAAAGTTAATGAACAAGATATTTTAATTGAAGGACAAAATAACGAACAAGATATTTTAATTGAAGGACAAAATAATGAACAAGATATTTTAATTGAAGGACAAATTAATATACAAAATAGTTCAATTGAAGAACAAAATAATGAACAAAATATTTTAATTGAAGAAATTTTTAAAGAAAATAATGAGAGAGTGTTGAGTATTTTTTAGTTATTAAGAAATAGAAATAAGTAATTATGAAAAGATACAGGAAATTCAATTTTAGTTTAAAAGCTAAAATGATTTCCTGTTTTTTTCTTTTTATTTAAAGCTAAAAAAACTAAATTAATTAATAAAAAAGCCGATAACATAATAGGAAAAGTAAAGCTATTACGAATGGATGATTAAAAAATAACAATGGAAGTACGTTATAGCAAAAAAGAATCAATTTAAAAAGCTTAATATATTTTGTGTTGAAGGGAAGTGAAATATTGTGAAACAGGTTGTTAAAGATATTAGGAGTATGAAGAAAATTCTTCGTAATAGGGATTTTTATTTTATCATTTTTGTGTATCCATTGGGTACAGTACTGTTGTTATATCTTGAGAAAAAACTTATAGAAAGTGGGATAATGACAGCTGAAAAAAAAGAAATGTATTCTGTTCTTTCTATTGCGGTAGTTATATTTTTTGTCGCTTATACGATATATGAAATTATTGATAAGAAGTTATTGTATAAGAATCAGGGTGACAAATTAAAGATAAAGCAGGATGACAAAGATTGGAAAAAGGGAAGAAAGTAACTAATTAAGGTGGTGTTTATATGTATTTTTATGTAGCCAAAGTGTTAAAATTTTTGTCTGGAAGATATGTATTTGTGCCATATTTTAGTTTCTGGATTTGGAAAATACATATGGGTTTGATGCCTAATATAGATAAATTAAGAGCAGGTATTTATCCAACAGGCGAAACAGAAGAGACAACTTTCTATCTTATGGGAGAATGGATATTTGAACTACTAAAAAACTTTGGTTTATTTAAGGCTGACAAAGTTGGCTATGAAAGATGGTATTGGACAGTTAGTATATTATCTTTAGTAGCTGTAGTCATAGCGGTTGATACAATATACAGAAACTTTATAGAAGGACTAACAACTGTTGATGAAAAGCCAAAAGAAGTAGCAGATGACGAAGTAAAGGTTCCGCCATATCCATTTGATGAAGATAAATTACAATTAATAGTGGGACTAAAGCATGATAAATTAACATTAAAGAAAATAAAGAATCCAGAATGGATAACAATTGATGATAGAGGATTATTTCAGAACATATTGGTAACAGGAACAATTGGTACAGGTAAAACTGCATCTGCCATGTATCCTTTTTCTAAGCAGATAATGTTTTATAAAAGTTACGATCCAGAAATGAAGCCAGGTATGCTTATTCTAGACGTAAAAGGTAATTTTTATCAGAAGGTACAGGAGTTTGCAGAAGAAGCTGGTAGAATGGATGATTTGTTGATAATAGAATTAGGAGGGCCAAATAAATATAATCCATTGCACAAACCAGATTTAAAGCCGTTAGTTTTGTCAAATAGGGTAAAGACAGTTTTAGGCTTGTTTTCACCAAAGGGTGCAACTGATGGATATTGGCTAGATAAAGCGGAGTTATTGATTGCAGAATGTATAAAATTAATACGATTATATAATGATGGCTATGTTACATTCGCAGAGCTTAATAAACTTGTAAGTAACAAGACTTATTTAACCAATAAAGTTACAGTATTAGTTGAAGATCAGGATATAATGACAAAAGAAGAATTAGATTTATTTGATACAGCAAGAAATTATTTTGAAGGTGAGTATGCAACTTTGGCAGAAAACACATTATCTACAATACAATCAGTTGTAACACAGATGACTCAATTCTTTTATACAGACCCAGAAATAAGAGATACTTTTGCAGCACCAATAGAAGAGTTAAACTTTTTAGGATTTAAGGATGTTATAGATAGAGGTAAAATAGTAATATTAAAAATGAATGTTGCTCAATATAGAAACCTTGCAAAGACAATAGCAGCATATATGAAGCTAGACTTTCAAACAGAGGTAATGTCTAGATTAGTAAGAAGTGGTGCGAATACAAAAAGACCTGTATTTATGGTTAGTGACGAGTATCAAGAATTCGTTACAGCAACAGATGCAGAGTTTTACGCACAAAGTAGGGAACCTAAATGCTGTAGTATAGTTGCGACACAGAGTTATACCTCTTTAATAAATACATTGAAGGACAAGGATGTAGTAAGAACAGTTACGCAAAACCTTATAAATAAGATTTGGCTAAGAACAGATGATTCATTTACAGTAGAAGAAGCACAAAAGCAGTTAGGAAAAGAAGATAAAGAGAAAACATCAAAGTCTATTAGTGAAAGTTCTGGCGATGTTACAAAAAGTAGAATACTTGGAAAACTTGTTTCTGACAAATCAAGTATATCAGAAACTTTGAATGTAAATATAGTGACAGAGTTTATATTTGAGGAACAAATATTTACACAAAGGCTGGATGTATTTACAGGAGTTTGTTTCTTAAGTGATGGAGCAAAAATTATAGAACCAACAGTAGTTCATTTACAACCATATTTTAGTGATATTATAAAAAATCAAATACGAAGTAAAAAGATGGCTAAAATGAATAAAACAACAGTGGAAGATAATAGGGAATCAAAACAAAAAAATAATGATACTAAAATTCCAAGAAAAAAACAAGCCAGAAAAAGATATTATGCTAAAAATAAAATGCTAATAAGACGATAAATGTAAAGAGTAGTTTTATTTAGGTATTAAAAAAATTAAAATATAAAATTTAAAATTTGAACAAGGAGGCTTGGTAATTATGGAAAAAAGGCTTAATGGTAGTTACAAAAGTAAAAAGTTTATAAATAACTTAAAGAATGCAATGGTAGTATTTTCATATGTAATAATAATAGTAGCATTAATTGGTAATTTTGCTTTTGCAGCAGTTGATGATGGCAGTGGTACTGACGCTTCTCAAGGTACTTCTACTACTCAAGGTGCTTCTACTACTCAAGGTGCTTCTACTACTCAAGGTACTAATAACAAGAATGACAACGGACCATATGCTACTATTGAAGAAGAAGCAAGCGATATAATAGGTAACGTACAGGACTTATTATTTAAGCTTTCAACAGGTGCAGTTATAATAGCCGTTGGATGTGGAGTATTTATAAAGAAATTTAGCATGGGAAAACAAGATAAAATAGAGTTGGGTAACAAATTAATAAGAGATTCAATAGTAGGTTTTATAGTGTTAAATTCAATGCCTGTTATTGCTAGAACAATACAAGAGTGGACTGGGGTTACTGAAGAAAATGTAGGTCTTGATAGTGGGTTGCAATATTTCAGAAATTTATTATAATTTAGAGAAAAAAACCCTACATATAGAGACATAAATTCTCTTAGTGTAGGGATTTTTTATACTGTGAAGGTTTTAAGCAATAAAAAAAATACATTTCCGTCACTATCTTCATTTTTTCATAACAGTCAAAAATAATGTCTTTTTTAGCATACAAATGAGATGTATTTAGTATACATCTTTTTTTGTTATATGCTTTATTTTCGCACACCAATAATTTCAAATACATATAGTAAAAATTAGAATAAACAAAAGAAAGGATGATTATTATGAGAAAGAACACGGCTTTTTTAGTTATACTATTTTTTGCACTAATATTTAATCAAGTTAATGTAAAAGCATCAGATAATATTGTGACGACGTATGAATCAGATTATGAAAGAGAATTAAAGCGTGTTAATGAACTAGTAACAGATGCTACAGTTTATGGAACAGTCTTAAGCAATGTATCAGGACTAAAAAAAGGTGATGTTGTAGAGATAATAAGAGATAAAGATAATGGTAAAAAATATTTTGTCAAAAAGGACGATAAGACATATTGGGTAAATAAAGGGGATTTATCAATTCCAAAAGATCCAGCAACTAATAATGAACAAATGACAAAAGATGATATGGAATTATATCTAAATGCTAAAGATCTTAGTAGTGATACAGATTATCTTATTTGGGTTGATATAAATAGGCAGTTGTTACATGTATTTTTAGGTGAAAAAGGTAATTGGAATTTGTGCAAAACAATGCAGTGTGCGACAGGCAAAAATAAAACTCCAACAGTAAGAGGAGTGCATAAGATTCATGCTAAGGGTAAAAAAGCCTTTATAAGGAACAATTGCTGGGTTTTAAATTATATGAGGTTTTATGATAAGTATATGATACATTCAAATCCTGTAAATGGTAAAGGACGTATAATAGATTATACAATGGGAAGAAGAGTGTCAAATGGTTGTATTAGAACAAATATGAAAGAGAGCGAATGGCTACTTTATTATATACCAATAAATACAACAGTGTATATAAATTAGGAATGGCAATGAGATTGGTAAAAGAGCAGCATACACTCATGATTAAAGTCACGAGTGTGTGCTACTTTTTTATCAAGATTTTGGAGATTAATGTTGCATTCAAAAAAAATAAAATCTATTGAGTTTTTTTGGAATCTGAGGTATTATCTTTTTGAAAGTTTATATTAATTTTATTTTATAGTATGCCGATAAGAAGAGTAGGTGTTTTCAAAACGTGTGTTAAGAGGGGGAGAGGTATATGGCATCAAATACAGAGTATGAAGAAACGTATATAATACCACATAATTATACAGATAATGGTAAAATATTAGGAATGTTTGAGAAACAATCGGTAGTAACTGCTGCTTTGTGGTGTATTCCTATGTCATTTATAGTTTTTAAATTACCTTTAAGTACGGATTATAAAATTTTTGTGTTTATGTTTTTAGTTATTCCACCTACAATCTTTGCGTTAGTAGGGATAGGTTCAGAAACGTTAGTTGATTTTGTAAAGTTTATTTTAAGATTTATGAAACGGTCTAAAGTGTATACTTACGAAAAATAGATGAGGAGGAAGGGCAGATGGGAATATTTGATTTTTTGCATGTAGGCAAAAAGAAAGTATCCGAAGAAGAATTAGTAAAAGCGACTGTCCAAAACTGGCAGCCAATAAAGGATATAAAAGATGGAGTTGTAATATTAAAGAATGGTGATTATGTAAAGATAGTTGAAGTTATACCTATAAACTTCAAGCTAAAATCTGCAGCTGATAAAAGATTCTTGATTCTAAATTACAGAGCGTTTTTAAAAGGTTGTAGATTTCCAATGCAGATATCTGTTCAATGTAGAAAAGCAGATATAGATCCTCACTTAAATAGGATAAAAGCATTGTATAAGCTAGAGAAAAATGAGGATGTAAAAAATTTAACACAAGGATATATGAGACTAGTTAAATCATTAAACTATGGTGCAAAAACAGCGATATCTAGGAGATTTTTCTTGATATTTCCGTATGTGACACCACCAGGTAAAAAGGATGAACCTTTTCAAGAGGTTGTTAAGCAGTTAAAAGATAAAGAAAGTAAAATAAGAAATTTCTTAGAACAATGTGGTAATGAAATTACAGAAGTACCAGATGAAACAGAGTACGTTGCAAATGTTTTGTACACTTATTTAAATAAGAAAACATCTGAACAACAAAAGTTTTCGGGTAAACTTCTAGAATTAAAAGGATTGTTTGTAAATTCAGACTTAGATGTAGTAGAAGAGGGGAGTGAAGAAGAGTGAAAGAGGCTACAGAGGTAAAAGAAGAGAAGGTTGTTACTGAAGAGGAAAAAAAAGAGAAGAAAGTAGCAGGTAAGAATGTGAAAGTGAAAAAAACAGGAAGTGTTAAAGCAAAAGGAAATGAAATGTTAAAAAAAGGAACAGTAACATTAGTAGATTTGATAAGTCCATCTTCAATAGATACAAGAAATTGGCAATATATTTTAGTTGATGGAATGTATATAGCAACTGTTTTAATTACAGGTTATCCATATGAAAGAGTTGCAGGATGGTTAGGCGATATAATAAGTTTTGATGAAGGCGTAGAATTAAATATGTATTATGAGCCTTTAGATAAGGCAAAGCTTGTAAAGGAATTAACATATACAATAGGTGTAACTAGTGTTAAAAGAAAGAATACAGGGGAAAACCAAAGCGACGTAGATGTAATAGACGCAGCGATAGGACATGCAAGGTATATGAGGGCACAAATGCAGTTAGAGAGCGAGGACCCTTATTATTTGTACTTATTGGTTTCTGTTTATGCAGATTCTCGTGAAAAATTAGAAGAAAGATTGACTGGTGTAGAAGCAAAATTGGGTGCTATGGATATTATGTCAAAGAGAGCAGATTTTAGGCATGAAGATGCTTTTAAGGCATGTCTTCCACTGCATCAAATAACACAAGATTTAAAAAAATCCACAGCAAGGAATGCATTAACATCTGGTTTAGCAAGTACTTATCCTTTTGTAAGTTCAGAGTTTTGTGATAATGACGGAATATTTTTTGGAATCAATGAGCACAATCGTTCGTTGGTTATTGTTGATATATTTAATACCAAATTATATAAGAATGCAAATATGTGTATATTAGGTACATCAGGTGCTGGTAAAACTTTCTTGATTCAGTTACTTGCTATGAGAAATAGATTACAGGGTGTGTCAGTAATGATAATAGCACCACTAAAAGGACATGAATTTAAAAGATCTTGTCTTGCTATAGGTGGACAATTTTTGAGAATAGCCCCAGGTTCTGATGATTGTATAAATATAATGGAAATAAGGAATTCAACACTAGATGAAGATTTAGAAGAAGAAAAAGATGGAACAAAGAAAGAGATGAGTTTGGTTTTAGCAAAAATTCAAAAGCTTCATATATTCTTTTCATTAGTGTTTGAAGATATGACAGTTGAAGAAAAACAATATTTAGATGATAAGCTTGTAGAGTGTTATGAAAATGCTGGTATGACATTTGAAAATGAGAGTTTATATGAAGAGGATCCAACAGGTCAAATTCCTTTAGAAGAGAGAAAATTTAAGAAGATGCCAGTTTTAGGTGACTTATATCAATTATTAGAAGATGACCCAGATACAGAACGTTTGGCATTGATTTTAAAGAGATTAGTAACAGGTTCTTTAAAATCATTCAACCAACAAACTAATGTTGACTTATCAAATAAATATACTGTGGCTGACGTAAGTGAATTAAAAGATGATTTATTGCCAGTAGGTATGTATATAGTGACAGACTTTTTCTGGGATAAAATAAAAGAAGATAGAACACAAAAGAAAATAGTTGTGGTGGACGAGGCATGGAACCTTATAGGAAGTACAGGTAACAGACAAACAGCAGGATTTATATTAGAGATATTTAAAATAATAAGAGGATATGGTGGATCTGCTATAGCAGCTACACAGGACGTAAATGACTTTTTAGCACTAGAAGGCGGTAAATATGGAAAGGGTATTATAAATAATGCTAAGATGAAAATATTGCTTCAAATAGAAGAAGAAGATGCCGAAAGTTTAAGAAGAATTCTTAAGCTATCTCAAGAAGAAATGGCGAAAGTTACAAGTTTTAAAAGAGGACATGCACTGTTTTATGCAGGTTCAAATCACTTAGCAATAGAATTCGTAGCGTCACAAGAAGAAAAAGATATGATTACAACAGATAGATCAGAATTGGCAGAATTAAAGAAAAGAAAAGAAGAAAGCAAAAATGTTTTAAATCAAAAAGAGGATGAAATTGATTTAGGATTAGATGATGAAGACGACGATGGAGACTTTAATTTTGATGATTTCAATTTTGATGATTTAGATATTGATTTAGGATTGGATGAAGAAAAGAAAGAATAAAATAGCCCATACAGAGTGACACATTCCCCTGCTTTTGTCATGAAATTTAAGGCAAAAGAGCAGGGGATTTTTTTGGTATCAGCAAGAAAAATAAAACTACCAGCTAAGCCGGTAGTTTTTATTAATACATAAAACCTAGTTTTGATTTTAGTATGTTAATTTAGCATTTGAAATTTCAATTATAGGAATTGTGAAATAATCTTTTGTTGTAGAGTCTTTTCCTGCAACTGTTTTTGTATAAGAACATGCAAAATAAAGATTATCATTTCCTAAATTGCTAAATTCTCCATAGTAAATTTTCTCCATGTTTTTTACAGCAATATCGCTACAGTTAGCCATTGAAGAACCTTTCTTGAATGTAATATCAGAAGTTCTAGAAACATTACAATTGTTATCAAGAGACAAAGAAATAATTCCTTTTTTGAGGTTTTGGTTGTATCTTGCATAAACTGTAGCACCATCTGCGGTGTAAGAATAAGTTTTATAAAGATGTTCTAATGGAACAATTAAGTCAACATCATAGTTTTTTCCATCTATTGTAAATTTCGCATTAATAGATTGATTAATATCATTAATAATAATTACAGGAACAGTGCTATAAGGTGGTCTATATGTTTGATTATTTATATTAATGGTAAATGAAGAAACATTGTAAAAGTTATATGGAATACCTTGACTTGGCTTATATAATCCTGCTGTAATAGAAGAACTATTAGAAGTATTGTTTTGTGAAATAACTAATTCACAGTTATTTAAAGGATATTTTATGTAAACAATATCGTTACTATTTAAGACTTTATATAATTTATCAACTTTATAAGGAATATTTACAGTTTCAGATTTTCCATTATCATTTCTAGTATAGACAATTCCAGTAGTACCTGTTGTATTTTCAGTCATAATTAAGAATTTAGGGATTTCATATATTTTGTATCCATTTGTGTAATCTGAAACTTTTAGATTGTTGTATACTGCCGATTTGTTGATTGTTATATTTTTAGCTACTATCTTAATGTTTACATATGCTTTACCATTTTCGTATGTATAAGTAGCTCCAGTATTATTATAATCGATAACTGGTGCTTGGGAATTTGTTGTATTAGTGTTAGTATTAGTATTAGTGTTAGTATTAGTATTAGTGTTAGTATTAGTGTTAGTGACAATATTAGCAGGTATAGTAATTGTCATAGCACGAGTTACTGTTACTTTGGTTTTTTTATTTTTTCCATTTTTCTTATAGTAGTGATAGTATGATAAACCAACTTTTGCATTAATAGTTTGACCTGGTTCTATATGAAATTCTGAAGTAGATATAGTGGACGGATCTTTTAATTTCTTAATGCTTGAAGATCCCATATTAATAGTTGCTTTTTTTGATTTATCTATGTACAACTTAAATGAATTAAATTTAATAAATTCATATGAATGATTGTCTTCTGTTGTAAATGGTAGGTTTGTGGTTACATTAACAGTAGCATTTTTTGTACTTTTGTTGTATGAAACGTCTAAATTTAATGGTTGTACAGTATGACTTTTTTTTAAGCTTTGAGTTGTATGAAATTTTAAAATGTTAGAGTCAGTATTTGTACTTAAGCTTTCAAATTTGTTGTCTGTCAAAAAATTTTTTCTAAAAATTGAAATCAGAGTATTTTTGATATCATTTTTAGCATAAACCTGTTTTAAATTAATTGGAGCAAGTAACGTTACAAAACACGTTGAAAATAAAGCAAACATTTTAAGTTGTTGTGAAATTTTTTTGTTCATAAAAACATCCTCCTAATAAAATTTTAATATTATAAGAAATATCTCATAACTCAGTTTAAATATCGTTTTAAAAAATTTTTTTATTAATATTTTTTGTATATTGTCTATAAATGTAAAAAAATTGTGTTATTTCTTTGTTAGGTTCACAGATGGAATCAAAAAATACTTCCCAAAAATTTTCGCGGTTAATATTTTAGTAATTATAGACATACATATACTTAAAATGGTATAATCTAAAAAGTAAAGAGAAGTGAAAGATAGCTTGACATTTTAAGGTTTTTTGGGTAATAATATATAATATGGAAAGGGATTGTATTTATGAGGATACGAGATTTTTTGATACTTAGCGTTGTTATATATTTGCTTTATTTAGCTTTAAAATACATAAATAAGCATAGTAGTGTGTATATGGGATGCTCGGATTGTTCTAAGTGTAGAAGTAAATTTTGTGAAAAAAAGGGTAATAGTGATTAAAAATGGAAAAGAAAAAAACTGTAGTTGTAATAGGTGGAGGCCCTGCAGGTATTATGGCAGCGGGGATGGCATGTAGTAAGAATAATAAAGTCATATTATTAGAAAAAAATCCGACAATAGGTAAGAAATTATCTATATGTGGAAAAGGAAGATGTAATATAACAAACGATACTGATATAAATGGATTGATGGCTAATATACCTGGGAATGGTAAGTTTTTATATTCAGCTTTTAATAAGTTTTCTAATAAGGATATTATAAGTTTTTTTAATAGTTTGGGATTAAAGACGAAAGTTGAAAGAGGAGGAAGAGTTTTCCCAGTTTCAGATAATGCAAAAGATGTAGTTAGTGTTTTAAAAAAATATTTAGATGCTAGAAACGTAATTATAAAATATAATACTAAAGTAAAAAATATAGAAGTTGTAGATAAAAAAATTAGTGGAGTTTTATTAGAAGGTGGAGATTTTTTAAGATGCGATTCTGTGATAATAGCAACTGGTGGAAAGTCTTATAAGGGAACAGGATCAACAGGAGATGGATACAAATGGGCTAGTAAGTTAGGTCATACTATAGTTCCTGTAAAGCCGTCACTTGTGCCATTAGAAGCTTATGAGGGCTTTGTAAAAAAACTACAGGGATTGTCGCTTAAAAATGTCAGTATAGTGTTAAAAGATGCTAAAGGTAAGGATATATATAAAGATTTTGGAGAGATGTTGTTTACGCACTATGGGGTATCAGGTCCTATTATATTAAGTGCTAGTAGACACATATTAGATTATGACTATAAGAATGTAAAGTTGATAATAGATTTAAAGCCAGCTCTTAGTGAAGAAAAATTGGACAATAGATTGCAGAGAGATTTTTTGAAGTATTCTAATAAGAGGCTAAAGAATGCGCTTGTGGATATTTTGCCACAAAAACTTATACCTGTTATAATAGAGCTGTCAGGGATTTTGGAAGAGAGAGTTGTTAATACTATAACAAAAAAAGAAAGAGAGAAATTGGTATATCTTATGAAAAATTTATCCATTAGTATTTCTAAGAGTAGACCTATAAATGAAGCCATAGTTTCAGCAGGTGGTGTTTTAACAAAAGAAATAAATCCTAAGGACATGCAATCGAAATTGATAGAAGGTTTATATTTTGCAGGTGAGGTAATAGATGTAGATGGTTATACAGGAGGATTTAATTTAACCATAGCATTTTCAACGGGATATCTTGCAGGGATATCGCAATTGTAGTATATTGGAGAAGGGAAAGAAATTAATGAGTGTTAGATCCATAAGAGGAGCAATAACAGTAAATAATGATACTGAGTTTGAAATTTTAGACAAGACTAAGAAATTATTTTTAAAAATAGTAGAGATGAATAGTTTATTAAAAGATGATATAATTGACATAATTTTTTCGGTAACTGATGATTTGAGAAAAGTTTATCCGGCGAGAGCAATTAGAGAGCTTGGAATTTTGGACATACCGATGATGTGTCTTAGTGAGGCCAATATTGATGGAAGTTTAAGAAAATGTATAAGAATTTTGGTTAGAATTAATACTGATAAAACTAATAAAGAAATGAATCATGTATATTTAGGGGGAGCAATGGCATTGAGAAAAGATTTAGCTAAGATAATAAATATAGCCATAGATGGGCCGGCGGGTGCAGGGAAAAGCACCATAGCTGATTTAGTATCAAAGAGGTTATCTATTATACATATAGATACTGGGGCTATGTATAGGGCAGTGGCTTATTGTGCATTACAAAGAGGATATGATATAGCATCTGAAGAACAAATGAAAGAGATAGTAGATAATATTGATTTAGACCAAAAATATATAGATGGAGTACAAAAGATTTATTTAAATGGTGAAGACATAACTGATAAAATACGGACACCCGAGATATCTCGTGGTGCATCAGATGTAGCAAAGCTTGCTTGTGTTAGAGAGAGGTTAACGTATATACAAAGAGAGATGGCAAAAAAAGAATCAGTTGTAATGGATGGAAGAGATATAGGAAGTTTTGTTTTAAAAAATGCTGATTTAAAGATATTTTTAACGGCATCAGTAGAAGAGAGAACCAGAAGAAGATACAAGGATTTAAAGGGGGTAAAGGATGTTGACATAGAAGAAGTTAGAAAAGATATAATTTCTAGAGATGAGAATGATACAAATAGAAAAATTTCCCCATTAAAAATGGCTAATGATGCTGTGTTGTTGGATAGTACAGGAATGTCAATAGAGGAAGTTGTTAATAAAATAATAGATTTAGTTAGCGATATTTAAGAGGTAGTAATATGGATATAATATTAGCGAAATCAGCAGGTTTTTGTTTTGGAGTTAGTAATGCTATAAAAATATTAGACTGTGCAATAGAGAAAAATAGTGGTAAAATATATACGTTAGGAGAAATAATACATAATAGTCAGGTTGTAGATTATTATAAAAAGAAAGGGGTTTTGATAGCAAGCGATGTAAAAGATATAGAAAAGGATTCGAGTGTTGTAATAAGAGCTCATGGAGTATCACCTAGTGTTTTGGATAGTTTAAAAGAAAAGGAGTTGAATATATTTGATGCGACGTGTCCATTTGTTAAGAAAATACAGGAGTTAGTTAGTAGCAAATATAAAGAAGGTTATAAGATAATAATTTTTGGCAATAAAAATCATCCAGAGGTTATAGGTATAAATGGTTATTGTGACAACACAGCATGTATAATCGAAAACAAAGATCAGATTTTTGATCTTGATATAAATACTGACAAAGTTTGCGTTGTTTCGCAAACGACTCAGAAAAGGGAAGTTTTGCAAGAAGTTTTTGAATTTATTGATAAAAAATTTAAAAATGCTATAAAGTTTGATACAATATGTAATGCAACGACAAAACGTCAAGAGGAGGCAAAAGATATTTCTAAAATTGTTGATTTGATGATTGTTTTGGGGGGTGTTAATAGTTCTAATACACAAAAGCTTTATGAAGTTGCAAAACAATATTGTAGTAATACGTTAAAAGTATATGATGCTAATCAGATAAAGATAGAAGATTTAGAAAAAATAAAAAAAATAGGAATTACCGCAGGAGCTTCCACTCCTGACTGGGTAATCAAGGAGGTTCTATTAAAAATGGAAGAATTAGAAAAAGAGGAATTGGATTTTAAATCACTTTTTGAGGAATCATTAGTGACATTGCATACAGGAGATGTAGTGGAAGGTGTAGTGATAGGTGTTAATGAAAAAGAGGTGTATGTAGATTTAGGGTATAAATCAGATGGAATAATACCGAAAGATTATTACAGTATAGATCCAGAGTTTAAGATTTCTGAAAATGTAAAAATTGGAGATAAGGTAAAAGTTTTTGTAATTAATGTAAATGATAGAGATGGAAATGTATTATTATCTAAAGTTAGGGTAGAACAGGATAAGTTTAAGAAGGACTTGGTTGATTATTTTAATAATAAGACTGTATTTGATGTAAAAATAGTAGAAGTGGTAAGAGGTGGAGTTGTAGCTTTGTATAATGGAGTTAGGATATTCATTCCAGCTTCTAAGTTAGGCAGTGGTTATGTTAAAGATTTGGAAAGTTATTTAAATAAAACAGTTAGTGTAAGGATAATAGAAGTAGACAAAAGAAGAGGTAAGATAATAGCATCAGCAAGAGATGTTATAAGAGAAGCTAGAGAAAAGGAATTAGATGAGTTTTGGAGTGGTATACAAATTGGAAAGAGAATTTGTGGTACTGTGAAAAACTTTACTAACTATGGAGCTTTTGTAGATGTTGGTGCTATAGATGGATTTATTCATATATCTGAATTGAGTTGGGATAAAGTTAAAAAAGTATCAGATGTTTTAGAAATAGGTCAAAAGGTAGAAGCAGAAGTTTTGGATTTTAATAAAGATGAGAAAAAGTTGTCACTTTCTATTAAAAAGTGTATAGAAAACCCTAAAGATGTATTTATAAGAAATCATAAAATTGGTGATATAGTAGATTGTAAAATTATAAAGTTTTTGAATTTTGGAGCATTTGCTGAAATAGAAAAGGGAATAGAGGGATTGATCCATATATCTGAAATTTCAGATTATAAATTGAATAGTCCAAAAGAAGTTTTGAAGTTATCACAACAAGTAAAAGCAAAGATAGTGAATATAAGTGAAGATAAAAAGATTGCGTTAAGTATAAAAGCTGTAGAACCTATTAATCCAGCAAAGAAGGTAGAAGAAGAAAAATTAAAAGAGCAAGAAGATAAAGAAGAAAAAGAACATATAGAAGAATTTGAAAATACAATCGGAGATATGTTAAAAAATAATTAGTATAACGTAAGTACAGAGATGTCCCCCGCCTCTAAGCTTGAAAAAGCGTAGGCGGTAGGTACATATTTACAATGAAGACGAGAGTTCAAGCTCCGACGTAAATTTAACGCGTCCTTTAGGATGCACGCGGATTTGAATGGTAAGTTGTACCCTGCCGGGTACACAAATCCGGCGCAGCAATACTCGCAAGCTCGTATTGACAAATATAAAAAGAAAGAGTCACCACCAAAAACGTTGTGACTCTTTTTTTTAGTTTTGATTTAGTTTTGATGAAATAGCAGCGCACACTCGTGACTTTAGTCATGAGTTAGCTGCAAAGAACGTATGTTATTTAAAAAATAAATAAATTTCCCAAGAATACTTGAAATTTTATCTTACATATATTATGATATATCTCGGAGGTGGGGATGTGACTACCGAAATTAAAACAGGAAGAGGATATGTATATTGTCTGCATTATCATGTCGTATGGTGTGTTAAGTATCGACATAAGATTATGACGAAAGAAATAGTAGATGATTTATATAAAATTATTACTAAGATAGCTTATGATAATGGGTTTGAAATTTTGGAATATAATACTGACCAAGATCATGTACATATACTTATAAGTTGTTCTCCACAGAATTTTATTCCTGATATTATGAAAGCATTAAAAGGAGTTTCTGCAAGACTTCTTATGAAGAAACATGGGAACTATTTGCGAGAGAAACTTTGGGAAGGGCATCTTTGGAATCCTTCGTATTTTATAGCTACGGTTTCAGAGAATACGGAAGAACAAGTTAAGCAATATATTAAGTCGCAAGGTAACAAAAAATCTAGTTAAAGAAAGGAGGCTTGGCGATGAATGTAATGACAACATATAAAGTAAAAATAAAAGAGTCACACGGTGCATTAAAAGATACTGTGAACTTGTATCGTCAAGCTGTAGATTTCTTTATCGAGGTAAGTATAAAAGAATGGGATATGCTAGAAAAAATTGAGCAGCCATTAAAAAAGCAACGTGCGATTGAGTGTCTTGTTCATCATACGAGAACAAATCCAAATCCTAAATATAATTTTGACCAAAGATTTGGTAAATTTCCAAGTTATTTAAGACGTGCTGCTATTTCGGAAGCGATTGGAAAAGTTTCTTCATATAAAAGTAATTATGCTAATTGGGAGAGAACTAAAATTGGCAAAGAGCCAGGCTATCCTAAAGCAGGGTATATATATCCTGCTATGTATAGGGATAATTGTTTTGTAAGAACGGGAACATATGAAGCAAGGCTTAAAGTTTGGATTTCTAATACTTGGGATTGGATAAATATAAAATTAAAAAAGACAGATGTAGATTATATTTTGCGAAATTGTGCTAGTAGAGAAGAGTGTGTACCTACACTTAGAAAGCGTGGGAAGAATTGGTATTTAGATTTTGCATTTAAAGAAAAAATAAAATTTGAAAATAAAGATATAAATGAACAGGTTATAATTGGAGTAGACCTTGGTATAAATAATGCTTGTACTTGTGTAGCGATGTTATCAGATGGCACTGTCATAGGTAGAGAATTTTTGAGACTACCTAGAGAAAAAGACTCTTTGGGACATAAACTAAACAAAATCAAGAAAGCTCAACAAAATGGAGCTCATAAAATGCCAAGGTTATGGGCAAAAGCAAAAGGAGTAAATTTAAATATTGCACATAAGACAGCTAATTTTATAGCCTATGTTGCAAGATTATATTGTGCTGATGTTATTGTATTTGAATATTTAGAGTTACAAGGCAAGAAAAGAGGTTCAAAGAAACAAAGATTACATCATTGGAAGGCACAAGCTGTACAACAAATAGTTTCATGTAAAGCTCATCGAGATGGAATACGTGTTAGTAGAGTATGTGCATGGAATACATCAAGCTTAGCGTTCGATGGTTCAGGGAAAGTTTGTAGAGATGAAAATAATTACAGCATGTGTACATTTACTTCTGGCAAGAGGTACAATTGTGATTTGTCAGCAAGTTATAATATAGGAGCGAGATATTTTATACGAGAGATTTTAAAATCCTTGCCTGCGAGGGGAAGGTTGGACATGGAGGCAAAAGTTCCTGCATGCTCCAAGAGAACCACCTGCACCTTAGCCACATTAATTAACCTAAATGCGGAGCTTGGGGCGTAATAGCTACGAATTCTCTGAGTTTAGTGCCGTATTGTGGAGAGGTAGTCCATCCCCTAAAAGGGATATTTGCCCAATTGGGCAAGTTGGAAGCATTCGACTTCAGTCGAGTGAGGGTTCACAAACAAACAGCAATTTCACTAGCAACTTTTGCATTGTTTTTAACAAGTTCAATGTTAGATGAAAGACTTTTCCCGTCTGTCAATGTTTTTATTCGATCTAATAGAAAAGGAGTGATATTTTTTCCTTTAATATTATTTTTGTTTGCATCATCTAAAGCTTTAGAAATAGCATCATTTATAATAGCACCATCTGCTTCAAATTCTTTAGGTATAGGATTTGATATCAAAGTACCACCTTTTAAATTTAAGTCCCATTTAATTTTTAACATCTTAGCAATATCTTCTGCCGAATCAAATCTATAATCAACGTTAAAGCCACTGTCACAAGTAAAAAATGCAGGAAACTTGTCTGTTTTGTAGCCAATAACAGGAACGCCTAAAGTTTCTAATTTTTCCAATGTTAGACCTATGTCAAGAATGGATTTAACACCAGCACATACAACATTAACATTTGTTTTAGAAAGTTCTAGTAAGTCACAAGATATGTCAAAAGATGTTTCAGCACCTCTATGAACACCACCTATACCACCAGTTGCAAAAATTTTTATACCAGCCATCGCAGCAAAAAACATTGTGGCAGCAACTGTAGTTGCTCCAGAACGCTTGCTTGCTATAATTGGAGCAATATCCCTTCGTGAAACTTTAGCAATATCTTTAGAAGTTCCAAGATACTCTAATTCAGAAGAAGTAAGCCCAATTTTGATTATACCATCTATAATTGCAATTGTTGCAGGGAATGCACCATTTTCTAAAACAATATTCTCTAAAATTTTAGCTGTTTCTACATTTTGTGGATATGGCATTCCATGAGAAATTATAGTTGATTCTAAAGCTACAATACCAAGTCCTTTATCTAAAGCATCTTTTATATCAGGATGTATATCTAAATATTTGCTGTACATTAAAAAATCACCTCATCAAAAAAATAAAAATAACATGTAAATAATACCAAATATTTGTCAATTCAACAAGATAGATATATGTTGCTATACTTGAGATAACAATATGTTAACATTGAGAAAAGTGAGTGTAATACTGTATAACGTAAGTACAGAGATGTCCCCCGCCTCTAAGCTTGAAAAAGCGTAGGCGGTGGGTACATATTTACAATGAAGACGAGAGT
>JBGUYI010000161.1:0-9443 GCA_045118635.1 Acetivibrionales bacterium | reverse complement strand
GGATGCACACGGATTTGAATGGTAAGTTGTACCCTGCCGGGTACACAAATCCGGCGCAGCAATACTCGCAAGCTCGTATTGACTATTCTCACCATATAATGTGGGAGAATTTTTGCAAAGCTTTGTTAAAAAAGTTTAATTATCTTCGTATACTACTTCAATTTTTTCATGACAATTTGGACATTCAACAGATTCAGTATTTTCGTCAAATACACTTAAATCGAAACTAGTTTCCTTTTTACAGTGAGGACATTCAACAGTTATATATTGTACATCTTTATCATCATTACAACGACAACCACAATCACAATCGTCATCACAGTCACAATCACCGTGGCAATTTTCACCATAGAATTCGTCTTCTAAACATCCTAAATCATTATCAATTTCACATATTCTTTCGCCTAAATCATCTTGAATTTCTCTAGAAGATTCAAGATCATAAGAAATGTCTTCTAATACATCTAAAATAGCTAATAATAATTTCCCTTCGTTAGTAGTATCTGAAATTTTCATTCCCTCGGCTAATCCTTTTAAGTATGAAACTCTTTCACTTATCTCACTCATAACTCGTAACCTCCTAATTATTTACTATATATTATTACCAAATAAAAATAGTTTTAAACATCTAACTCAAGTTATTTTTTTGATTTTTGCATATATGTAAGCTTATACTCTTTCCATATATTCTTGAGTTCTAGTATCTATTCTAATGATATCACCAGTATTCACAAACAATGGAACTTTTACAGTAGCTCCTGTTTCTAAAGTAGCTGGTTTTGTGGCACCAGTTGCTGTATCACCTTTAAATCCTGGTTCTGTCTCTGTTACTTCTAACTCAACAAATATTGGTGGTTCTATACCAAAAACATTTCCCTTGTGTGATAATATTTTAACTACTACATTTTCTTTAACAAATTTTAGAGCATCACCAACTGTATCTTTACCTAATGGAATTTGTTCATATGTTTCAGTATCCATGAAATAATATAAATCCCCATCAGAATATAAGTACTCCATATCCTTTCTTTCTATATGTGCTTTTGGCATTTTATCTGAAGGATTAAATGTTTTTTCAACAGTAGCTCCTGTTATTATATTTTTAAGTTTTGTTCTAACAAATGCCGCACCTTTTCCTGGTTTTACATGTTGGAATTCAACAACTTGAAATATATTATTATCCAATTCAAATGTTACACCGTTCCTAAAATCTCCTGCTGTAATCATATACGCTTCAACCTCCTAATTTATACACAAGTAACCTACTCTCCCAGGCTTGGGTGTGGGAGAATTCTTGCTAAATTTTCTCAAAAAACAAAAATTAATAAGCCTAGTATACCAAAAAATAGTTACTTTGGCAATAGAAATTGTGTTACTAACATAAGAAAATGTCAATTAAATATTGGATGTTATTTTATTAATTTTGAGCCCAAATTTTTAAGCGAAAATGGAACAATTTCATAAATTAATCATATTATAATTAGAATATAGTAAATTGTTATTGATAAAAAAAAAAATACGTTGTATAATAAACAGCGGCAAGAAGTAATTTAGAGGATGTGATTTTTAATTAGTTTTAAGGAGGGCAAATGAGTAGATTATTTGGGACAGATGGAGTTAGAGGTGTAGTTGGCAAAGAATTAACAAGAGAATTAGCATATAAATTAGGATTAGCAGGGGCTAGAGTATTAACTAAAAATCAGGATTATACGCCTAAGATTTTAATAGGTTGTGACACAAGGGAATCATGTGATATGTTGATGAAAGCGTTGGTCGCTGGAATAGAGAAAGAAGGAGCGGAGGCTGTAATTTTAGGAATAATTCCAACACCAGCAGTTGCAGTACTTACCAGGTTATATAAAGCTGATGCTGCTGTTATGATATCAGCTTCACACAATCCATATGAATTTAATGGTATTAAGTTTTTCGATTGTAATGGATATAAATTATCCGATAGTATAGAAGATGAAATTGAACAAGTTGTAATTTCTTTAAGTGGAAAAATTGAAATTGAAGATCCAAAAGCTAAAGTGTGCGAAAATGCTGGTCATGATTACATGAAACACTTAAAAAGTACAACCAAAGCTGATTTTAGTGGTATAAGTATAGTGTTAGATTGTGCCAATGGTGCATCTTCAAAGTTAGCACCTATAGTTTTTGAGGAGTTAGGAGCCAAGGTTACTGTTATAAATAACAAACCAGATGGTACAAATATAAATAAGGATTGTGGGTCAACCCATATAGAAGGTCTGAAAAAGGAAGTTTTAGATAAAAAAGCTGATATAGGCTTTGCATTTGATGGAGATGCAGATAGAGTGTTGGCTGTAGATGAAAAAGGGCAGCTGATAGATGGAGACAAGATAATAGCAGTAATAGGTAATTACATGAAAAGTAAAGGAATATTAGAAAAGAACACAATAGTTGTAACTATAATGACTAATATGGGTTTTGATGTTATGGCAGAGGGAAAAGGAATAGATGTTTCTAAAACTAGAGTTGGAGATAGATATGTTTTGGAAGAGATGTTAAAGAATGGTTATAGCATAGGTGGAGAACAATCCGGCCATGTTATATTATTAAAATATAACACAACAGGTGATGGAATGTTAACAGCCATAAAGTTTTTAGAGGTTTTAATAGATGAAAACAAGAAAGCATCCGAATTATCAAGTGTTATGGAAGTATATCCACAAGTTTTAAGAAATGCTAGAGTAAAGAATGAAAATAAGGATAAATATTTAACAGACAAAGTAATAAAGGATATGTGTGAAAAATTGAAGTGTGAATTAAGAACAGATGGTAGATTAATTATAAGACCATCTGGAACCGAACCTTTAATTAGAGTAATGATTGAAGGAAAGGATAAACAATATATAGAGCAAAAAGCTTCTATGTTGGCAAAGGTTATAGAAGATAGGTTATATTGTTTTTAGTAGACAGCGATAAGAAAATAAAGCTTGTTTTGAATTTTATAAACAGTGTGATAATTGTTGTATTGTAAACGATTAAAAGTTGTCAATAAATTTAAAAGAGGGGTAAGTAAGATGTGTGGTATAGTGGGATATATAGGTTATAAGAATGCGGCACAAGTTTTGGTTGATGGGCTAAAAAAGCTAGAATACAGAGGGTATGATTCAGCGGGTATAGCATTATTTGAGAATAATAAGATTAATGTTATAAAATCTAAAGGTAGATTGAGTGTTTTAGAAAAGAGAATAAATAGTATAAACCCAGTTAGTAATATAGGAATTGGTCATACAAGGTGGGCAACGCATGGAGAACCAAACGATATAAATTCTCATCCACATGTTAGTAATTCAGGAGATTTTGCCGTTGTGCATAATGGCATAATAGAAAATTATATGAAACTTAAGGAATTTTTGCAATCTAAAGGCTATGAGTTTGTATCTGATACAGACACAGAAGTTTTTGCACATCTTATAGAGTATTACTATGATGGGGATTTATTAAAAGCGGTTATAGATTCTATTAGTGAAGTTGAAGGTTCATATGCATTAGGGGTAATTTGTAAAAATAGTCCTAATGAATTTATAGCAGCGAGAAAAGATAGTCCGTTGATAGTCGGGCTTGGAAAAGATGAGAATTTTATTGCATCCGATATACCAGCTATATTAGAATATACCAGAGATATATACATATTAGAGGATAAAGAGATAGTATCTTTGAAAAAAGATGAAGTTAATGTATATGACATACACGGAAGATCTGTAAAAAAAGAGGTATTTCATGTTAATTGGGATGTAACAGCGGCGCAAAAGTCAGGTTATGAGTATTTCATGATGAAAGAAATGTGTGAGGAACCAAAAGTTGTGAAAGATACAATAAATCCAAGAATTGTAGATGGTGAAGTTACACTTAGCGAAATTTCTATAACGAAAGAAATATTAAGACGTATAGAAAAGATTTATATAGTAGCGTGTGGAACAGCATATCATGCAGGAATAGTAGGTAAGTACATAATAGAAGATATAGCAAGGATACCAGTTGAGGTTGATGTTGCTTCAGAGTTTAGGTATAGGAATCCTTTGATTAGCAATAAAAACCTAGTTATAATAATAAGTCAATCAGGAGAGACAATAGACACACTTTTTGCGTTAAGAGAAGCAAAAAAGAAGGGTGCGAGAATTTTGTCTATAGTTAATGTCATGGGAAGTTCTATTGCGCGAGAATCAGATGATATATTGTATACATGGGCAGGACCAGAAATAGCAGTAGCATCTACAAAGGCATACAATACGCAGTTATCTGCATTATATTTGTTAGCACTGGATTTTGCAAACAAAAAAGAATGTATATCGAAAGAAAAATATGCAAAGTACATAAAAGAATTAAAGAAGGTGCCTGATATGATAGAAAAGTCGTTAAAGGCTAAAGATAAAATACAAAAGTTTGTATCATCCCATTATAATGCTAGGAGTATATTTTTCATTGGTAGAGGGTTAGATTATGCACTTTCTATGGAAGGCTCGCTGAAATTGAAAGAAATTTCATATATTCATTCAGAAGCTTATGCAGGTGGAGAATTAAAACATGGTACTATTGCTTTGATAGAAGATGGGACACTTGTTGTTTGTCCTATGACACAAGATAGTTTAAAAGAAAAGATGATAAGTAACATAAGAGAGGTAAAGGCAAGAGGTGCGGTAGTTTTAATAATTACCCAAGAAAAAAATAAAGATGTAGATGACATAGCAGATATGGTTATAAAGATACCTAATGTAAACTCCTTTGTAGCTCCAATATTAGCAGTGACACCACTTCAGTTATTTGCGTATTATATGGCGGTAGCAAAAGGGTTAGATGTAGATAAACCGAGGAATCTAGCAAAAAGTGTTACTGTAGAATAGATTAATTTTAGGTTTTTTAAAAATAATTTGGACTAAGTTTTTAGTATTTGGTCCAGATTATTTTTTTGTCTTAATATTGATTGATTTAGTGATTTTTTAATATATTACAGAGCAGATGCAAATAAATATAGACATTATGAAACAACAGCATTAACACCTAAAGATATCCAACATTATCCAAACAAAGGTTGTATTTTTCAAATTAAGATTAGATAAAAGCAACTTTTCTGTAAACTTATCATTAATAAAGCATGCAACGGGCATTTAGAAGATTAGTAAAGAAGATGTAATATTTGCAGGCTATTTTGTAAAATAAATGTAAAGATAAAACCATTGAATTTACTAAAAAAAAAGAGTATAATGAACATAATGTATGATTAGTTTTTTAATGAATATTGTAATTTTGTTTTGGAAGTTTTTGTTTTAAATCTCTCATAGTATAACGAAAATAGAAGGAGGAGTAGATATGAACATTGATGGAACATTTGAAATTACAGAAGAATTAATCGAAGAATGCTTAAATGAAAGCTTTGATTAAAAAAAAATAAGGGGAGGCTAAGGATCGTGATCCAAAACCTTGAGAGTAAGAGAGTGCGAAATTGTTTAGTATATAACGAAACAAAATAAACACTCTTTTTTTTTGCAATTTTTTTTAAAGTTGAATATTATTTTGATTTTTTGAGAAACCTAAGCTTTGTAGAAAAAAACAAGTTTAGGAGGATTAAATAACATGTCATCATTAACAACTAAAGAATTATTTTTAATTCAGGACAATATCAAAATGGCTCAAAATTATATGCAATTTACACAAAGTTGCATAGATCAAGTCCGAGATCCGCAAATTCAAAGTTTGTGTCAAGAGGTTATTTCAGAATATAAAAGTGTTATAGACACTTTAAAAGGTCATATCAATTCTGCAGAAGTCTAATAATTAAGGAGGTAAATTTTATGAACAGTTTAAATGATAAAGATATTTTGAATGTATTATTAGCAGGGCATAAATTAGCAGCTACAGGATATAGTACTTTAGTTTTAGAAAGTGCAAATCAAAATTTAAGAAGTGATGTAACACAAATATTAGAAAAAACATTTAAACAGCAAAAAAATATATTCGATATTATGTCACAAAAAGGTTGGTATCAGGTAGAAAGTGCTTCAACTGATGAATTGGATAATGCTAAAAAGCAAGTTTCATCAATAAATTGTTAATATAGAACATATAATAAAGCGTATATAATGCTATCATTTTTAGATGCGTGATATACGCTTTTTGTATATATCTACATTTTTTTCCAATAATGTTTACATTTGACGAAAACTATTTAGTAGTATATAATTTAGGGGAGAGTTAATTTATTGTGAAGGGGTAAAAAAATATGGATAATAATTTAGAATTAGAAAAAATGATGAAACTCTTAGAAACAATAAATGTTTCTTTAAAAGAAAATGAAATTAGTATATCTAAAATAAAAGAAGATATATCAAATGTAAATAATGAAGAATTAAAATTAAAAAAATTATATCTAGATTTATGTGATGTTGAGCAAATAAAAATTAATATAGAAATGAATAGAAAAAATATAGAAGCATGTAATGAAGAAGATAATGAGACTATAGCTATATTTGAACAAAAGATAAAATCACTTCAAGATTCTCTTACAAATATTTTAGATAGATTAGAGGAAAATGGTCTTAGAGATAGAAAAGAATATGAAAATAGAATGAATGCTGTAAGAGAGAAAAAATCAAAAATTTCTGAAATGGAATCACAGATAAGTGAAAAAGAGAAAGAAAAGGAACGACTTAAAAAAGAGAAGATTTTAGTAGAGAATAAGATAAAAGAATTGGAAGATAGTAATAAAAAATTAGATTCAGACCAAGCTTCTGTAATAGAAGAGAATGGAGTAAATAGAATAGATTTTGTTGAAAAATCAGATGATTTAAATTACGTAGATTTAAAAGATAAACAAGAGATTCATGAAGTAAGAGAAGAAAAAAATGTTACAAAAAGAGATTTAACAAAAACAAAAAATGTTGGAAAGACAAGTGAAGTAGCTTCGTTTATAGGTTATGAAGATGAAACTGTTGAAGAAAAAAAAGAAGAAGTAATAGTAAAGCCTAAGAAGAAAAAAGAAGAAACGATTGATGAAGTTGTTGGAAAAATGGTAAGAAATTTAGAAAATATTGTGAGAAAGTTTAATGAAATTTTACAAGAGAGCACGGATAATGACTTAAACAAAAATGTTGTATATTTAAAAAATAAATTTGAACAAAAAGTTTATAGATATTTAAGTGATGCTATCCATAGGTTTACAAATAAAAGAAAAGAAATAAATAATATAAAATATGAGCTAGAAAATTCAACTGAAGAAAAGGAAGAAGAAAGATTAGAGTTAGTGAACAAACAATTAATTGATGATATTGTTAAAATAGAAACCATACAAAAAGATTTTACAAATGATATAGTATCTGAATTTGATTCTTTTAAAAGTACTGTAAAGGAAGATTCGGATTACTTATATTCTTTAAAAAATGATATAAAAAATAAAATTAATGATATATATTCTCGTATTGATGATGTAGATAAAAGATTGGAAGAATTAAAAGAAAACTCTAAAGAAAATATATTAGAAGCAATAAACAGAGTTGATAAGGAATTAGATGAAGTTAATAAAGGGAAAGAAAATATTGAAGAAGAAATAAAAAGTGGTATATTAGGTTTATTAGATGAGGTAAAAGAAAACATAAAAGAATCATATGGATATGAAGATTTAGTTAGTATAATGAGTGAGCTAAAACAGAAAATTAGTTCAAAAGAAAATGATTTGTCGAATAAAATATCTGAAATAGAAGAAAGAAGAATAGCGTTAGAATCAGGAAAAAGAGGATTAGAAGAAAAATATAATTTAAAAAAGAAGAATGATGATAAAGAAGAAATATTAGCATTAAATAATCAAAAACAAGACTTAAAAGAAGAAACAAGAAAGATTATTGAAATGGCAAATATTTTAAAGATAAAGCATGAAAAATTTGCTGAAGAGACAGATGAAACAAAAATGAAAATTAAGTCTAATATAAAGAAAAGAGATATAGATATATCAAAACAAAAAAATCAAGTTTTAGAGAGAGTAAAGGATGAAAAGAAACTTTTAACTTCTAAATTAGTGGATGATATTAATAAGTATAATAATGAATATACAATAGAATTTGAAAGATACATAAAGAAGATACAAGGTGAAATAGATGAGATACAAAAAAATATTAATGAATACAAAGAGCTTGCTAAAAATATTGTTGTAAAAAGTGAATTTGAAGAGAATTTTCAGTTATTAGATGAATTAAAAGAAGTATCGGAACGAGTTATTGTAACTAATAAATATATAGAATGTCAGAATAAAGAAGAAGATAGAATTGAAACTAATATGCAAAAAGAAATACAACAGAATATGTCTAGAATAAAACCTGAGGATAACATAAACTCCAAAATTGATTTTGGGGAAATTTATGAAATGGAAGATAGTATTAAAGATGTAGATGAAGTAAAACAAAGTGTATATAAATTGTGTTTAAAATTAGGAATGGAGGAAGAAATAAATAACAATGAAATAAAATTAAATGAACAGCATCAAAAACAAGATTATAGAGAAAGTACAAATCAAGATTATGAAGAATTGGAAGAAAAGTCGAAAGATGAACAAGAGAAAGATTTTACCCAATATCAAGATAAAAGGGTAGATTATGATGGATACGAAAAAGATGAACAAGAAAATGTAGAAACAGAAAATCAAGAACAAATAGAAGAACAAACAGAAGAACAAACAGAGGAACAAACAGAAGAACAAACAGAAGAACAAACAGAAAAACGAAATAATATTAAAGATAAACCAGGTGATAAAAGTTTTGAACCATACAAGAGAAAATCTATTAATATGTCTGGTCTAGATGAATATTCAGATGAAACTAGGGAAGTATTGATGAATATACCTTGGGAGCAGTTAGTTGAATTAAAAAATATGAACAAAGAATATCAAAAGATATTATATATGGAAGATTTAGAAGAATTAAAAAATAACAAAGTTCAAAACATAGCAAATTTGAAAGAACAATATAAAACGTCAGTGTTGTATGCTAAAAAATTATATGAAATAAAAAAATACGTGTTAGCGTATAAAAAAGGAATGGAGGAGCTAGCGAAGGGGTTAAAAAGTGAGGATAAAGAGGGGAAAAAAGAGCATGCTAATTTTATGAAAATGGCTAGTAAATCTTTAAAAATAATGAAGGAAAATGGGGTAAATGGTTTTGAAGATTTTAGAGATAAGGTAATAAAAAATTCTGATACAGTAAAACAGATATTAAATAAGACAAAAGCAGAAAATGAAGAATTAGTAAGATTAATGGGTTTAATTCAAGCAATAAAAAGATCAGAGGATTCATTAAAGTTAGGTGTATGAAAAAATATAACTAGCAATAATTGGAAATATAGTGTATAATTCAGTGGGAGTTCAAGCTTCGACGTAAATTATAACGCGTCCTTTAGGATGCACACGGATTTGAATGGTAAGTTGTACCCTGCCG
>JBGUYI010000160.1:0-2565 GCA_045118635.1 Acetivibrionales bacterium | reverse complement strand
GGATGCACACGGATTTGAATGGTAAGTTGTACCCTGCCGGGTACACAAATCCGGCGCAGCAATACTCGCAAGCTCGTATTGACTATTTATTGCATCATTCGTATTCCTATCATGATACATCCCACAACCACGGCATTCCCATAACCTAAGAGTAAGATTTTTTATTTGACTATTTTTGCATCAAAGTAATAAGGTTAATTACCTTAGACTATCAATAATATAACTTATAAATTTTTCATAATCTCCATTGATTATAGAACATTCTCTATTGTTATTCATAAAAAAATTATTATCTCTTTTTAATCTATCTTTTATTAAAGAACTATGTTCTAACCTTCTTTCTATATCATTACTATGCCATACAATTACATCAAAATTATTATCTATGTATAAATCTGACATAGCAAGACAAAAATACTTAATATGCTTTAAATAATCACTATCAAAGTATTTGTCCCAATCTAACGGAATATATCCACCTTCTACAACAAGCTTTTGATTATTTTCAATTACTGTCTTTATCATTTCCGCAATAATTGGCCATAAGTATTCAGTCAGCTCATCATCGTCATCAGCCTTAAGCTTAGTATTTCCACTCCTAATCAATCCCATCTTTAGATGATCAATTGAGAGATACGGATATCCGTACTTTTCTAAAATTTTTTGCGCTAAAACTGTCTTACCAGTATATGACGCTCCTGTTATCAAAATAATATTTTTCATAAATCTGTCACCGCCTATTTCTTTCTTTACTATATTTATTTTTTCATTTCTTTCCTTCAACAAAAATGGTATTAACACCAGTTTAACAATCCTGCTACTTTGTTGTCAATATTTTCTTTCTTGTTTAATATATCTTCCTTCATAATATCATTTGAAATTCTTTCTTTATTACCTTCTACTTTCCTTATATTACATATTTCAATATAAATCTGTTTTATAACGACTTCTGGTTCTTTACATACCTCTATATCTTTTAATTTTTCATTAAATTTCAACATCAATTCCTTGTTTTCTTTCGTTCCCTCTATGAAAATAGCAAATTGATCATCTGATTTGATATTTTTTTCAAATTTTTTTGCTAAAGAACAAATTTTTCTATCTATAATTTTTTCATTTATTTGTGTTTGTCTTAACACAGATGTTATAACTCTTACAAGGGAATCTGATAAATTCTCTATTTCTTTACTAAACGCCTTTTGTTTCTCTGCTTCCCTACGCAAACCTTCCTTCTGTGCATACCATTCTCCTGTTCTCAACTGCATAAAATAAATTTTTTGTAAGGCAAAAATTGTAAAATAAAGCAACACTAAAGTTAAATTTCCAACTCCAAAAAATAATTTGCCTAAAATAATTCCAATCAATGCTCCCATCGTTGCACTTTTTAATACATGTTTAAAATCTTTCTTTAAATCAAATTCTTTAATTGGCGTATTTTTATAATCTTTTATACTAAAAAGATCCATTACAACACTTAATATTTCAACTCCTAACGCCTTAAGAATCGCTAATGCTAACCCTCCCTTTAAAAAACTAATAAAAAAAACCACAAACCCTTTAAGAATCATATTTTTTAATATCATTCTTCTGTTCGTTCTTATATCATCAAAAAATTCTTCATAAAAATATTTTAATATAGTTTTACTTTTTTTCTTAAAACTATTCATATATTTTGCCATTTACAATACCTCTTTTCATTAAAATATATATTTTTATTACACTTTTTTTCATAACTACCACTCAAATCTTTAGTCAATCAAGATTTTTTAGAAAATCTTACGAACCGAATTCACGTGCTATGTAACGTGGCGCAAAAAAACGTATACACATCCGTGTTCATCCACATGGGAACGTTACCATTCAGTAAAAACTTGAATTTTGTCTAAATTGAAACCATGTACATAATACTGACAGAGAAAAGCCTATAGTCAGGGAAAATCTCCGAATGAGTTATAAAGCTCAAAAACACAATAGTAAAAAATTTCTTGCCAATATTAACTAAAAAATATTTAAAAAAAAATTCTATGAACTTTTTCCATAGAACCTTTAATATAAACTCATATAATTAACTGTTTATAATTAAAATTTAAAAACTCTCTAAATCCTAATATTCAGTATTCAAAGTGACACCCTCTCTCACTTCTACCTCAAATTTTTGTTATAAAATTCTTGATACTGAAGCGAAAGCTCTCTTTTGCAACAATATGCTAAGATTGAACAGGCTATCCCCTTGAACCTTACGTTTTTGCTAGTGTTTTATCACATCAACAAAAAAGTTAAGGCAAAATACGGAAATTCATCGCATCACCCATAGAAATGAATATACTTTTGCCAAGTTTTAGATAAAAACAAGTATAACTATCCTCTAAATCTCAATATAAAACCTTCCTTGCATAACATACACAACACTCTCAAACAAAATCCTATGTAACAACTTTATTTTTCTGTCAAATTTCTAACAAAAAAGATCCCACGAATTCTCTCCATAGAATCTTTATATATAAATCTGGCGACTACCTATTTTCCCAGAGCGTCTCCACTCAAGTATTTTCGGCGGTTTAAAGC
>JBGUYI010000159.1:0-23855 GCA_045118635.1 Acetivibrionales bacterium | reverse complement strand
ATTATACCCCACTTTTATCTATTTTTAATAATTAATTTTCATGCTAATATTTTTTTAATTTTGGGACATTTTCAAAAGTTATTGACAAAAATATTTCATCCGAAAATATAGTTTATCACATTTTTACTTTCAATATCATTGTACTTATAACATAAATTAAAAGAAACTTCTTTTTCTATGTCGTTAAAAAGTTTACACATAACTTCGAAAGATTTCCACAAATTTTGCTCATTTGAAGAAGGATATGTTTTCAAAAGTCTGTTATATATTTCTGAAGGCAATAATTTTTCAAAATATTTATCATATTTTCCCGAAGTTACTTTAAAGTCATTTTTTAAGCCCACATACCACCTAAGCATTTTCATTAATTCAGGATGTACGTTTTGATTATACATTTCCAAAGAATAAATAATGTTTTTTCTCCACAACCCCTTTGCAACATAAGTAGACAACCACCAAAATTCATTACGGCATGCTAAAAATTCATTTTCAGTAGGTCTTTTCACAAAATAACTTTTGTCACTTGGCGGTAAAACATCATTAAAACTATTCGTTTTATCAAGTAAAACTACCGTTTGAGAGTCCTCTTTGCAAATCTTTTTAGCAAATTCCATACACCCAAAAGTCAAATCTATTCTATTTCCGTCATCAAATTGCATAAAATAGGTATATTTAAACTCATTTGGAACTTCTATATCAAATAAATTCGAGTTATCAGGCTCTTGCATAATTAAAATTTTTCCAAAATAAGATATCCAGTTTTTATTTTCAATAAATGACTTTGTGCTTTCTACAACATAAACTATGTCATAATCCATAAACTCATCTTTTACCGAATTTGGATTTGCTCTGGAACCATTTAGCAAAACCGCTTTTATCGAGTCGTTTGATTTTGCAAAATTCATGATTAGATTAAACATTTCTTTTTCACTACGCACTATGAAACATCTCCTTATATACTGACTTTTTTTCAAAACACATTATAGCATTATTATTTTGTAATTACCAAATTCATAATATATTTCTCTTGTTATAGAAAATTTCACGTTGGTTTGATATAATATATATGCTTTAAGTTAACAAACTTTGGGAGAAAACGTGAATGATTAACTACGGATTAGAAAATAAGGTAGCTATAATTACAGGAGCAAATAATCCACAAGGTATCGGAGCAGCGACAGCACTTGCTTTTGCTCGTGAAGGTGCAAAGGTAGTTTTAGTATATAAGAAGATATTAAGACAATTTGACAAAACTAAAACCAATAAAAATGGGGCAGACAATTACGAGGCGAATGCAGGTAATACAGATAGTGTGGAAAATAAACTCAAGGAAATAAAAGCTAACTATATTATCTTAGAAAGCGACATTTCTGACGAACATGCTGTAAAGAAAATCTATTCGACAGTTATAGAACGATACGGAAAAATTGATATTTTAGTTAATAATGCAGCAGCAGGAGATATGGATGGTTTTGACACAATAGAGCGAATTACACAAAATGTGATTGATAATACCTTTGCAGTCAATGTTAGAGGAAGCATTTTGATGATAAGAGAATTAATAAGGTATCGTGGTGACTACGGAAGAATTATCAATATTTCTACTGATTCATCACAGATTTTTGCAGGTCAAATAATTTATGGAGCAAGTAAAGCAGCTTTGGAAGCACTTACTCGTAGTATTGCTCTTGAAGTAGGAAAATACGGAATTACTGTGAATTGTGTGTCACCTGGTCCAACTCAGACAGGGTGGATTGATTCTGATTTAGAAAAATCAGTAATTCCATTAATTCCGATAAGAAAATTAATCCAACCGAATGACATTGCTGAAACTATTTTATTTTTAGCAAGCGAGCAAGCGAAAATGATTACAGGACAAGTAATTAAAGTATCAGGTGGTCATGCTTTATAAACTACATATGAAAATAGTATTTTAATGTGGAGTAACAAGAAAATAATGGGTGACTGGTTTACAGTAGAAAAAATAGATAATAAAACGTTTTCAATTAGCAGATACAAACATTGGGAAGAAACACATTCTTACCTATTGTTAGGAGAAGAAAAAGCCTTGTTAATTGATACAGGACTTGGAATTTCTAACATAAAAAAAGAAACTGATAAACTCACAAATTTACCTATAATCGTTGCAACAACTCACGTACATTGGGATCATATAGGCGGGCATAAGTATTTTAATAATATAGCAGTACATAAACTTGAAAAAAGCTGGTTATTAAATTTCCCGATTTCATTAAAGAATGTAAAAGATAGCTTACTTAGAAAGCCATGTGATTTTCCGAAGGACTTTACCATAGACAAATTAAAGGAAAGCCAGATATAGTTTTAAACGATAATGACATCATAGATTTAGGAAACAGAAAAATTAAAGTCATACACACTCCCGGTCATTCACCAGGTCACTTATGTTTTTACGATGTGAAAAATAAATATTTATTTACCGGTGATTTGGTATATGAAGGAAAATTAGATATTTATTATCCTACCACAAATCCAATAGATTTCAAAAATTCCATAGGTAAAATAAGAAAGTTAGAAATAAATAAAATATTGCCGGCACATCACAAGTTAAATATAAATTTAAACATAATAGAAAAAATATGGTCTGCGTTCGAACATTTAGAAACAAATGGTAATTTAAAACAAGGTAGCGGAATTTATAAATATGATAATTTTAGCATTCACTTATAATTAACCTTCAAATTTTTTACCCATAAAAATGGATTATACCGTAGTTTTCCACTGCGATATAATCTTTAATTTATTCGTAAGAATAATAATTATTTACTTAAATGTTTATCTATAAACTCTTTGCTAATTTGAGAAATTTTATCCGCTTGCTTGTGATGTAGATAATGTGTACCTTCTAAAACTTCGATACTCTGAATTTCAGGATTTGTAACAATATTCTTGTTTATATCTTCCCAAGAAGTTTTCATATTTCCTGATTTTATCATACCATCTACCGAATCAACTTGTTCTGTTGCTAAAAATGCAAGTACAGGGAGATTACTTGGATATTTTACATTCTCAAGTTCTTTGGAATTATCATAAAATTCATTCCATTGATTTACTATAGAAACATTTGCACCATCTAATTCCTCTGATGATAATTTCTTAAAACTACCATTTTGCCAACGTTCAAGTTGCTTTTGAGGTAAAGACATATCTATTCCAATTATCCCTTTAACTTCATTGGGGTATCTATCTGCATAATACAAACTGTAAAGTCCCGACATTGAATGTGGCATTAATATATACGGAGGTTTAATACCCAGTTTATCTAAAGCTGTACGAATTTCATTAACTATATTTTCATTGGTACGCTCATTTTCAGTGATATCACTTGACCCATACCCAAAATACTCCAAAATTACAACTCTAAATTTATCGCTTAATTTATCCGCCAAAGGTTTAAAATCGTTTATCGGATTTTCTGTTCCCCAACCGCTAAGCATAACTATTGTTTTATCGCCACTACCTTTTACGTATGCATGCATAGCTTTTCCATTATTAAATTTTATTTCTTTTTGCTCCCCTATACCATCCGTAGCAAATACAAAATTAGCTAAAGCAAAACCAAAAAACAATAGTATACCCAGAAAATACTTTTTTATTTTCAAAATCTTTTTCACCTCCTAACTTACTTATATCATATAATGCTTTCGTAAAAAAGTCTATATACAAAACATTCTAAATTTAAAATATTATATAATATTCAAAAGTTTTATTACATCTTCTTTTTTAGTTGCCCAAGATGTGACTAGTCTTATAACAACGCTATTATCATCATATTTACACCAATAACACGATTTTATATGTTGTTTTGATTTTTTGTATCTACCATTTTCTATAATAACAAACTATTGATTGGTAGGAGAATCAATATATAACTTCAGTCCTTTTTGGGTTAGCCCTTTTTTCATCAAATTTGCCATCTCAATTGCGTGTTTTGATATTTCAAAATATAAATTAAGTATCAAATTGTATTCCGAGTAGCCTCCCTTTTGCAAGTAAGCCTCCGCACTGCTTTATTCTTGTAATTATATGGTCAACCTTTTTATTTGTAAAAACCAAAGCCTCGCCAATTAACGCCCCTACTTTAGTACCGCCAATGTAGAATGTATCCGTATACTTTGCAATATCTTCTATAGTTACATCAGTATCATCACTCATAAGTCCATAACCTAATCTTGCTCCGTCTAAATACAGAGGAATATTATAATTACCACATATATTATGTATGTATTTTCTTAAGTTCAGCTTTTGTATAAAGAGTTCCGCATTCAGTTGGGTGAGATATAAAAACCATTCCGGGATAAACCGCATGAGAATGATTTGGGTCGTTATGAAAACTGCTTAAATAGTTTTCCAATTCTTTCGGGTCTATTTTTCCGTTATGATTATGTAGCGTTAAAACCTTGTGACCTGTAGTCTCTATAGCTCCTGCTTCATGAACGTTTATATGACCGGTATCAACTGCTATAACACCTTCAAACGACTTTAAAACACTCTTTATAACAATCAAATTAGTTTGTGTTCCACCGCATAAAAATACTACTTCTGCATTTTGATTATTTATTAGTTTTTTTATTTTTTCTGTTGCACTTTGTGTATATAAATCATTTCCGTATCCAGACAACTTTTCCATATTTGTAGATACCAATTTATCTAGTATTTTTGGGTGAGCCCCTTCTATATAATCGCTTTCAAAATTTAGCATACTAAATTCTCCTTTTGTAATTTAAGTCTTATTCTATTTGCTTAAATCTGAATAATACTTTATTTTTTTACCTAGTTTTTTTGCATAATCAATTTCTAAACTTGTACTTTTACCAATGTAATTATTTATATTAGTTACAAATATTTCATCAGATAATTCTATTTTTTTTAATGCTGTTCTTTTAGATAACTTACTTGTTTATTAGTTAGATTTATATCTTTTAACACGGGATATATGGGTGTTAAAACACAATTACCTTCAATAGCTAACTTTTGTGCTACCTCCATCATTTCCTTTTGAAACTTTAAACTCCCACAAATCGTTACTATTTTTATTATTATCACTTCCTCTTATTATCATTACTGTCGGTTTTATAACTTAAAAAACTTCGGTACTTGCCTATTAAACACAGCATAACATTTAAACCCTAATTCTCTCAATAATTCGGGTATATCTTGAAATCCATATCCTACGTGTTCTGTTCTATGAGCATCGCTACCAATTGTAATTATTTTTCCTCCCAAATCCTTGTACATTTTCAAAATATCTTTGTTAGGGTGGGGGTGACCTAAATTTTTGCGAAGTCCTGCAGTATTTATTTCTATACCTTTCCCGTTTTTAATAATGGTTTTTAAAATTTCTTCAAATACGTCTTTATAATCATTAAAATCAAAGTACTTGTTTTTATTTGGCCCATATCTTAAAACATAGTCCAAATGCCCATAAACATTGTAGTTATCAAAAGTTTTCACGTTTTCCAAAATAGACTCAAAATATTCTTTGTAAGCTTCTTTTTCGCTTTTGTCACTGAAATATTTATCAGGATTATAACCAATATCTATATTATTTACTGCATGCGATGAGCCAATGATAAGGTCAAAATCATAACCGTCTATGGTGTTGCTTATATCATCTTTTAAGCTTATCTGCAAACCTATTTCAATACCGCACAAAACGTTTATTTTATCTTTATATTTTTCTTTAAGATCATTAATTTTATTAAAATAGCTGTTTATATCCAAAACATATTTTTTATCAGAATACAAGTGCATGTCGCAGTGATCGGTAAGGCAAATATATTTAAGTCCTTGTTTTATAGCACTTTCTATTTGCGTTTCGGTACTCACAGAACAATCGTTTGAAAAGTCGGTATGCACATGGAAATCAGCTTGTATCATATTATTACCTCGTTTTGAAAATTAAAAATCTTACTCATAAATATTTTACAAAGAAATACTTTGTAAGCTTTGGATTACTCTTATTTTTCCTTACAAATTCAAGTTCAAATCCACATTTTTCGTAAAATTTTGGTGCTTGAAAATCATTTGTTACTAAATTTATGTTGTTAAAGCCTTTATTTTCAAAATGCTTTTCAACTTTTCTTATAAGTTTAGTGCCTATACCTTTGCCACGATATTCTTTTCGTACAACTAAATTGTTTATTGTAACTTCAGAGTAATAACTGAATCCTGTTATAAATCCAACGAGTTTGTCATCATCTTTTGCAACAAAACTGAATTTATTAAAGTTATATTCAACGCCATTTTCTGCATCATACTCCGAAAGTAATTCATCAGCTATTTTATCAAGTTTTTCAAAATCTTTAGAATACTCAATTTCTATCATATTATTCACCTCAAATAAAATTTAAAAGCAATCAACTATTATGTCTTTAGCGATTTTTTCAGCTTGTTTACCCGAAATATTTTCTCCTGCCGATAGCTCGACCGCAAAATATATTTTTTCACTTTCTTTTTCGTAAAACCCCACAAACCAGCCAAGGTTATTTTCTCCGCTTGTTCCGGTTTTTCCGTACAAAGTGCCTTCTTTTATACTCCCTTTATCCATAACTTGTTTCAGTACAAAAATATCTTTCTTATCAATAGGAAGTTTATATTCAAGCAAATCTTTCAAAAACATAGTTTGCTCTTTGGGCGATATTTTGAGTGATGAATCGAGCCAAAAAGGAATATCTTCAGACGTATCGCTGTTACCATAAGAAATGGAGTTTATAAATTCAGTTAGTTTTTCTTTACCGATTTCATTTGCTACTTTTTCAAAATACCAGACGGCTGATAAATTAAAAGCTTCTTTTAAGCTTAAATTTTTATTCCATTCATCAAAATATCTCTTTTCGCCGTCCCATTTGATTACTGTGTTTTCATCTTGTAACACACCATATTTTAATCCGGCAAGAGTTAGCACTATTTTAAACGTAGAACATGGCGATTTCTGAATATTTGCCATTTCATCATTATATGTGTAATGCTTGTCATCTTTAAGGAAAACTGCACAGCCGCTATTGTTTTCAAAATATTTTGAGTAATCTTGCCTTGCAATACTATCGTTTTTGCATCCACAAAGCATAACTAGTCCAAAAAACAAAGTGATAAATAAAAAGATTGATTTTTTCATGGAATTCCTCCTATGTTAAGTTTACAATCTAATTTTATCACTTTAGTATTGTTGTTTCAAATCTGCGATAATATAAAATTTATAAAAATGATTTTACCTCGATTAAAGAGCTTACTTTGTTTTTACACGGTAAATTTATTCCATAAAATGTGAGATTAAAACTCTTAGCAAGTTCTCTATCACATAAAGAATCCCCAACATAAAAAGACCCTCTTAAATCTATACTTGGATATTTATGTAAAGCTTGATTTATAAGACCCGGATTTGGCTTTATACATTTGCAGTTTTCACTTCTCGCATGAGGGCAGTAAAAAATATCAAGTATATCCACACCTTTCTGTTCCAATGTTTTTAGAAACAAATCGTTAAAACTTTGATAATCCTCTAACGTAATTATTTTTTCTCCGATTAAATACTGATTCGTTATTATGATTATTTCAAAGCCTTTACTTTGCATATACTTCAAGGCTTCTATTGAACCCTTTAAAAATTCGAGAGTTTTTATGCTTGCCCACTCACTGTCCGGGTAATCTTTTACTATTGTTCCGTCTCTATCCAAAAATGCTACTTTCATTATTTTGCTCCTTTGTTAATCCTACTATTAAATTTTACCATAATTCTGCCAATTTTTTTTACTTTAGTATTATTCTTTTGAGTTTTGATTTTCATATACGCAATACAGCCGGCAAACTCAATGGTCGAAGTTTGTATACTCCAAATGGCTTTGCAGACAAGGTGTTTCATCTTCATATCCAAATTTTAGGAGATAATGGTGAAACTTATTTTAGAAATTATTTGATTGAAAATCCTGAAATTGCCAAAGAATATGAAAAATTGAAAGTTGATTTGAAAGAAAAATTCGAACATGACAGAGATATGTATACTCTTGAAAAAAGTAGTTTTATAAAAAAAGTATACTGATATTTCGAAAAAATTTTATATAAAAACAAGTATGGGAAGGGACTCGAATAATCATGAATGAATCAAATATTAAAAATAACGTTCTTTAAATTGAGTATATGATTTACCTAAAACATAAGAATTTTGCACCCCCTGTTACAAAGGGTGCAAAATAAAAGTAAAAAGTGTAACGATTACAGAAAATTTAGGGGTGCAAATTTTGATTTAGGAAAATCAGAATTAGAGTGTCAATAATTTTGCAAGTTCTAAATTATCATTTGTACATGCGTGCCAAAGTGGTGAGCTTCCATGATCATCATTGAAATTAACATCTGCTCCGTTTTCTATTAGCAATTTGGCAAGCTCCAAGTTACCTAATTCACAAGCCACAAGCAACGCCTTTTCTTCACCACAATTAACATCGGCGCCATTGTCTATTAGTAATTTAGCAAGTTCTATATTGCCTCTCTCTACAGCAAAAACCAATTCTGGTCTTCCACTAACACCACACGTATTTACATCGGCTCCGTTCTCTATTAATAATTTTACAAGCTCTAAATTGCCACTCCTACATGCAAAATTAAATGGTGCATAATCGTCAAAATTTTTATAATTCACGTCTGCTCCTTTTTCTATTAGTAATTTGGCTATCTCTAAATTACCTACTCCACAAGCTTCATCCAATAGTGTTGTTTCAGAATGGCGACCTACAAGGGGATCATAGTACAAAATATTCATATCGGCTCCATTTTCTATAAGCTCTTTTACTTTTTCTAAATCTCCTTCTTCTACTGCACAAAAAAGCTCATTATCTTTTGTATCCCATTTTAAAGATACACTTTCTTGACTATAATTTACATTACTACAATAACCTACTACAGGTATTGAAAATGCTAATACTCCTGCCAAACATAAAGCCTTTAAAAATCCTTTTTTCATAAAATCAACCTACTTTCTAAAAAAAATTACAATCTTAGTATAACTTTCTCGTAAACAAAATGTCAACATTTTTTTAATTTTAATTAAAAAATTTTTACCATTATAAAATCTTGATGTATTTTTTTATTTTAAAAGGTAAAACTAATATTGATATCAATTTGTTAAAGGAGGTATTTTTATGAACGGAAATTGTTATAATGCTCAAGGCATAATATTAAACCCTAGTGTACCTACATCTGGCTCTAGTGTTACTATTTGTTATAATGGATTACTTGCTAAAAAAGGTGCTACAACTGTTTTTGCTCACGTTGGATATGGTGATTCTTGGGAACATATTGGCGATTTTAATATGAGAAAAACTCCTACTGGATTTGAAGTAGATGTGCCTGTAGCTTATGCTCCTTGTTTAAACATATGTTTTAAAGATGGTGCAAATAATTGGGATAATAATAATGGTCAAAACTACAAATTTGATATAGATTTCTAATCAATTCAAAACTTACGTATTTTGTTTCTTCATTAAAAGAATAAACATCTACGTAAGTTTGTCCCTATATTTATTAAGCCATTCATTTATTCTTAATTCATACCCGTTCTTAGTTGGCTCATAATATAAAGTACCAGCCATTTCGTCTGGCAAAAAAACATCCTTTATTATATTATTAGGATAATCATGCGCATACTTATAATTAGCACCGTAGCCTAAATCTTCTAAGCCTTTTGAGGTGGCATTCCTTAATTTTAATGGAACCTCTCCTGTGTATTTAGATGAAACATCATCAATAGCTTTATTAATTGCCTTATAGCATGCATTTGATTTAGGACTAGTTGCTACCATAATTGCAGCATGAGATAAAATAATCCTTGCCTCTGGCATGCCTATCATTCTAACAGCTTGGGCTGCTGATACTGCAACACATAATGCATTGGGATTTGCCATTCCAACATCCTCTGATGCACAAATTATTATTCTTCTCGCCAAAAAATTTATATCTTCCCCAGCATACAACGCTCTCGCTAAATAAAATACAGCAGCATCAGGGTCACTACCTCTCATAGATTTTATAAATGCACTTATATTATCATAATGTGATTCTCCATCCTTATCAAATGATATACTCTTTTTTTGAATACAATCGGCAATATCATTTACCCCTATTCTTATTTTACCATCTTCACTTATATCCGTAGTCTCAACTGCCAATTCCAAAGCATTTAATGCAATTCTTGAATCTCCATTACAAACATCACTTAAAAATTCAATTGCATCATCCGTCATTTCTATATTAAAGTTTCCATATCCTTTTTCTTTATTAGTTAAAGCATTATTTATTATCTTTTTTATATTATCCTTTGTTAATGGCTCTAACATAAATACCGTAGATCTAGAAATTAAAGCCTTATTAACTTCATAAAAAGGATTCTCTGTAGTTGCTCCAATTAAAACTATTTTACCACTTTCGACATGTGGCAATAGTACATCCTGCTGAGTTTTACTAAATCTATGTATCTCATCTATAAACAAAACAGTCCTACCGGCTTTATTAAACATATAATTTTCTGTATCTTCTATTATCTTTCTTATATCACTTATTCCTGCTGAAACTGCATTCAATTTCTTAAACTGAGACTTAGTTGAATTGGCTATTATTCTAGCTAATGTGGTCTTTCCTGTCCCTGGTGGACCATATAAAATAATAGAACTAATTTTATCTGTCTTTATCATTCTATATAAAAGCTTGCCCTTTCCCACAATCTTTTCTTGACCAACAAACTCTTCTAATGTGTTTGGTCTTAATTTGTACGCTAATGGCTCTTTTTTTTCCATAAAATACTCCTTAAAAAACCTGAGGCATTATGCCTCAGAGTTATTTTTATTATCTTCACAATTATCATCTTTTATCACTTGAGCTATTCCACTCGCTAAACCAGCTATACCTTGTATCTGTGATGGAATTATAATTTTTGTTGCCCTTCCATTTGCTGCAGCTTCAAATGCTTGCAAACTCTTCAATGTTAAAACTTCTTTACTTGGTTTAGCATCTCTTAACATTTCTAATCCACGAGCTTTAGCTTGTTGAACCTTTAATATAGCCTCTGCCTGACCTTGGGCTCTTATTATTGACGCCTCAGCTACAGCTTGTGCTTCTAATATTTGAGATTCTTTTTTAGCTTGCGCTTCTAATATTGTAGACTCTTTCTTTCCTTCCGCTACTAATATAGCAGACTTTTTTTCACCTTCCGCTCTTAGTATCGCCTCACGTCTATCACGCTCTGCCTTCATTTGTGTTTCCATAGACTTTCTTATATCGTCTGGTGGCATTATATTTTTTAACTCAACCCTATTAATCTTTATTCCCCAAGCATCTGTTGCATCATCTAGTATTGCCCTCATTTTAGTATTAACTAATTCTCTTGATGTTAGTGTTTCGTCTAACTCTAAATCCCCTACTATATTTCTTAAATTAGTAGCTGTCAAATTTTCTATAGCAGATATTGGTGCAGATACACCATAAGAAAATAACTTAGCATCTACTATCTGAAAAAACACAACCGTATCTATTTGCATGGTTACATTATCTTTTGTAATTACTGGCTGTGGTGGAAAATCTATAACCTGTTCTTTTAACGATATTCTCTTTCCCACTCTATCTATAAATGGTACCAAAAAATGCATACCAACGCCCCATGTCTCTTTATATGCACCTAGTCGTTCTACTACATAAGTTGATGCCTGTGGAACAATCTTTATATTACTTACAATTATTACCATTATTACAAATATTACTATTAAAAATTCCATTTTCTTAATCCTCCTTATGCTTTAATAATTTTACACCAAGTGTTAAGCCATCTATGCTTTTTATAACCACGATAGCACCTTTATTTATTCTCTCTCCAGTAATAGAAATGGCTTTCCATACCACTCCATTTATTGAAATTTTCCCCGGTTCATAACTACTTAAAATATCTTCTTCTACTGTTGCTACTTTTTCTAAAAATTTTTCTAATATCTCATCTTTCTGGGTTGTTTTCATTCGCCTCTCATAAAAATTCTTAGAAAAAACAAGTAACACCACTGAAAATATTATAAACGACAAAAATTGTACAAATAAATTATCTACAAATACTGCAACTATACTCGTAAACAATGCTCCCACTGTAAACCAAATTGATACTAACGCAGTAGTAGCTAATTCTAAAACCAAAAACAAAAGTGCACAAATCAACCAAACTTGCCATGTAGCACTCATATTAATCCCTCCTTCTCTAACTCACAATTCCTCATCCTCCCACCATCTACTAGTATATCTTCCTATTAAATCCAAGTCAACAACTTCTCCTATTCTTGGTGTTACAACCTTTACACAATATTCTGCCTGCTTTGATGTAGTTATATTAGCTGGCTCAAACCAATCATGATTAGATAACGCAAATGCACCCCAATGCACAGGCATATAATATTTTGCACCAACATCTTTAGCAGCTCTCAATGCATCATATGGATTCATATGTACACCAGACCAAGCTTTATTATATTGACCAGTGTCTGCCATAAACAAATCTATAGCACCAAATCTATTATTAACTTCACTAAAAGTTTCGCTATATCCTGTGTCTCCCGTAAAATAAAGTTTTTTCCCATTACACTGCATTAAAAATCCACACCACAATGTGGCATCTCTATTCATTGGATTTCTCATGGAATAATGTTTGGCTGGAATCGCCGTAAACAAAACATTATCAATTTTTTGATTCTCCCACCAATTTAGCGTAATTATCTTACTCTTATTAACTTTCCAACCAATTAGATAACTCTCTACTCCAAGAGGAACTATATACTTTTTCACTTTGCTATCAATCTTCTTTATCGTTTTATAATCCAAATGGTCATAATGGTCATGCGAAATAAGAAGTACATCTATCTCATCTATACCATCCAAATCAATTGGGGACTGGTTAAATCTCTTAAAACCAGTAAAACCAAAAGGTGATGCATATTCAGTAAGCGCTGGATCGGTCAAAATATTCTTGCCATCCATCTGTATTAAAAGACTAGAATGGCCAAGCCAAGTTATAGTTATCTTATCTTTAGAAGGCTTATCCATTTTGTTTATCTTTAAAACATTTAAACCATCTTTAGGTCTTATATTTTTTGCTTCTCTATCATCATACTCTGATATTTTTAATATCTTTTCTATTATCCATTTTAAACTTTTTGATACTTTATACTCATTCTTTGATGCGTCAATACTTGCCTTACTTATGTTATGAAATTTACCAGCATAATATAAATCATTATATTTAGCATATAACTTTCTTTCTCTAAAAGATGGCACCCTCCCTATACCTGGATAAAACTTCAAAAATAAATACCCAAGCACAACAAAAGTAATTAAAATAATACCTAATTTAATAACAACATTTAACATACTATCACCTCTCTTATGTTACTCTATCTCTCCTCCTCCAACTACTACATCGTCATTATAAAACACAACCGCCTGGCCTCTTGTAATAGCTCTTTGTGGATTATCAAATACTACTTTCACTCTACCATCTTCTAAGGGATACAATAAAGCATCTGCTTCTTTTGCCGTAGATCTTATCTTTGCAGTGACTTTTAGTGGATTAGTTAGTTTATCTATGGAAATGAAATTTACGTCCTTTGCTATTAATACATCACTAAATACTTCTTTTTCATTTCCTAAAACTATATTGTTAGTTTTTGCATCTATATCCACAACAAACATAGGCTTCCCAAAAGTTATCCCCAATCCTTTCCTCTGACCTATGGTATAGTTTATAATTCCTTTGTGTTTTCCTAATACATCTCCGTTAGAATTCACAAAATCACCACACGGTATATCACTATTAGTATATCCTCTTATAAACTTACTATAATCATTATCTGGTATAAAACAAATTTCTTGACTATCTGGCTTATTTGCCACTAATAACCCTAATTCTCTTGCTTTATTCCTTATTTCCTCTTTTGTATAATTACCATTTGGCATAAGTGTCTTTTCTAGCTTGTCTTGAGTAAAATTATACAAAACATATGTTTGGTCTTTCTTAGCCGTCGCCGACCTTTTTAATTCATATCTTTTAGTTCCTTCATTATACTCTATCTTTGCATAATGACCAGTTGCCACATAATCAATTCCCATGGCACTAGCTTTTTTTAAAAGTGCATCAAACTTTAAAAACTTATTACACATTATACATGGATTAGGTGTCCTTCCTTCCATATACGATTTAACAAACGGTTCAACAACTTTCTCTTTGAATAAATCTTTAAAATTCATAACGTAATAATCTATTCCTAATTTATTAGCAACTCTTCTCGCATCATCAACTGCTGATAAAGAACAACAAGCATCTAACCTTTGTTCTTCTTCATCAGACTCTTCCCACATTCTCATTGTCACACCTATTACTTCATAACCTTGCTCCTTTAACAAAGCTGCTGCCACAGAACTATCTACTCCGCCGCTCATCCCTATAATGACTTTCTTAGATTTATTCATCTTTTTTCTTTCCTATCATCATTATCTTCTAAATGATATATATCCTTACACTTACAACATCCATCACAATCTTTCTCATCATAAGCTATGCCATTCTTTTTCTTATAATCATTTATCGCCGCTCTTATAGCTTCTTCTGCCAAATTAGAACAATGCATCTTTATAGGAGGTAGCCCATCTAATGCCTCAGCTACAGCCTGATTTGTCACCAAAAGAGCTTCATCTATTGTTTTGCCTTTAACTAATTCTGTCGCCATACTACTAGTTGCAACTGCTGCACCACAACCAAATGTCTTAAATTTCACATCTTGTATAACACCATCTTTTATTTTTAAGTACATTCTCATTATATCGCCACATTTTGCATTTCCTACTTGACCAATACCATCTGCATCTTCTATTTCTCCAACATTTCTTGGATTCATAAAGTGATCCATAACTTTCTTACTATACATTATTGCCATCCTCCTTCTTTAAAACTTCATCATACAACGGAGACATACTCCTTAATCTTTCCACTATGCCAGGTAAAACTTCTAAGACCTTATCCACATCTTCTCCAGTTGTCTCTCTTCCTATTGACAACCTCAATGACCCATGTGCTATTTCATGTGGCAAACCTATAGCCAATAACACGTGCGATGGATCTAATGAACCTGATGTACAAGCCGAACCACTAGATGCACAAATTCCCATCATATCTAACATCAAAAGCAAAGATTCACCTTCTATATATCTTATAGAAAAATTAACATTAGATGGAAGTCTCTTCTCTCTGTCCCCATTTAATTTCACATATGGTATTTTTTCAAAAATCCCATTTATTAATTTTTCCCTTAATTCTAAAATCCTATCAGTTTCTTCTTTCATATCTTTTGCTGCTAATTCTAACGCTTTTGCCATACCAACAATTCCAGCTATATTCTCTGTACTTGCTCTTTTTCCTCTTTCCTGCGCTCCACCATGTATTAAAGGATCTATTTTTACGCCTCTTTTTATATATAGACATCCCACACCCTTTGGTCCGCAAAACTTATGCCCTGAAAAAGACATTAAATCTACATCCAAATTACTTAAATCTATTGGAATATGGCCAACAGCTTGCACAGCATCCGTATGGAAATATATCTTATGTTGTTTTGCAATTTTACCTATTTCCTTTATTGGCATAATAGTACCTATCTCATTATTAGCAAACATAACAGATATTAAAATAGTAGTTGGTCTTATAGCATTCTCTAAGTCTTCTAATTTTATAAAACCATTTTCATCTACCGGTAAATAAGTAACTTCAAACCCTTGTTTCTCAAGATATTGACACGTATGCAACACCGCATGATGTTCTATTTTTGTCGTTATTATATGATTTCCTTTTCCCCTATTAGAAAAAGCAATCCCTTTTATAGCCCAGTTATCTGCTTCTGAGCCCCCTCCTGTGAAAAAGATCTCATTATCTTTTGCACCTAAAATATTAGCTATCACTGCTCTTTTTTCGTCTAACACAGCCTTTGCTTCTCTTCCTACCGAATATATACTAGAAGCATTTCCATAATTTTCACTAAAGTATGGAATCATTTCATTTAACACTTCTTCTCTCATTCTTGTAGTAGCCGCATTATCTAAATAAATAATTTTCTTTTCTTCCACTTACAAAACCTTCTTTCTGACTAAAACTTCATCACATACTTTTAAATTGTCCTCTAGCTAGTCTATCACATTTCTCTCATATTAACAATACATTTTTTACCGTACTTTCAAAAATACACCTATAACAAATATCACAAAATATTTAGTGTATAAGGAGGTATGTGCTAGATTACGTAGCACATACGGCACGCAAAGATTGATCTCTAAAATCTTGATTGACCCTTCTACCTCCTTTGAATTACATTTGGATCTGCATTCCTAGATCCACTGATTGTGCTTCCCACAATCCTACCAGCAATTGATTCCGCAGATGTCACCTTATAGTAATACGATTGCACCATATCCATAGGCCCCATTGCTGGACCAGATACAAAACCTACTCCCATTCCTGTATCTCTTACTATTTCCTCTACTTTATCTAAAATCTTAATCATGGCTACTGCAATAACAACACCTACTAAAATCACTGGCTGCCCATCTTTATATGCGACAACTCCAGTTTCCCAGAATTTAGTCAGTGCTAAAAACACTGTGACCTGAGAAATTTGCACTATAAGATTTCCCACAAATCCTTTAACCCAACCTTGAAAATATGGTTTTGTAGCCTTAGATACTTCTGCTGAAAGAGCTAAAGGAAATGTTATTGCATAGAATAAAACCAATATGTATCTCTCTGCCAGTTTAAAACACAACATAACTAACTTAAATGCCAAATATACAAACAATACTGCGTTTACCAAAAAACCACCCGGCATATTATGCGTAGTCTTTATTGATTCCCATGCTGCTTCAAAACTTACGCTTATATAATCACCTATATTTCTACCAACACTTGGGGACAAATTCCACACTAATTTTATCATTTCATCAAACACATATTTTAAAGACATAATTATTATATCTTTTGAATGAATTATCAAAAATGAAAGAACAAACATTCTAATAACAACTCTCCAAGATTCTTCTGCTTCAAAACCCATATATGCATAAAAACTTTTGAATATCTGCCAACAAGCTATTAACACAACCATAGCTAATCCCATAATTTTAAAAACATGATGAAACTCTGATACAAAACCAAACTCTGGATGTAATTTTGTATCAAACATAGAAGATGATACCGTTAAACATCCCATAACCATACGAATAAAAGAAAATGCAAGTTCCATAAAAAGATTGATTACAAAATTTATAATAGCTTTTATAAATCCACCCAATATCACAGTATCAACTACATCATTTTCTACATTACTATACATAGTTTTTATAATTCCCACCGTACAACACCTACCTAACTCTCTACTATATATTTATATTCTATCGAAATAAATTTTTTACTTGTGTCAATTATATAACATCTTCGCTATACATGTAAAGAGGTTTTTGTAATCAATTTGTTTATGACTTCTTTTTAAAAAAAAGAGCCTAGAATGGCTCGTCAATTAGTCTTAAGTCGCAAGATTTTCCATTACAAAAAGCTCTAAATAAGCTTAAGTTTTTCATTTTTTATCTAAACGTGGGCAAAAAATGTGCGCCAACTCTAATATCAAAAAATACTTAGAATTTGGCGCTAATGTCTATTAACTAACGTATCTCATTTACAATTCCATTTCTATATGCATACAATAATTTTTTCAAATCTTCTATTTTCTTGGACAATTTCTTACCTAAATCTGTATCCCTATTCAATATCCTAGTGGTTATATCCTCTTTTACAACCATAGTTGAATGGATATCTTTCTCTTCTTTTACTGCAATCTCTGTCGATTCAAATGGTTCATGTGCTACTAATATAAAACCATATGAATTATATATTAAGGTATACCCTGCAATTCCTGTGGTTTTTTGATATGGTTTTGCAAATCCTCCATCAATTACAAAAACTTTTCCATTGCCTCTAACAGGATTATGACCTTTCTTTACAGGAACATGACCATTTATTATTTTAGCACTATCACTTTCTAGGCCAAATTCTTCTAATACTTTATTTACCATATTTTCATCATCTATCAATGTATAATATGGATTCTTCTCCTCTTTCCAAGTTTCCTCATCATTTATAAAGCATCTCTCAAATGTAGTTATTTTCTTCTTCCCAAAAAGCGGTGAATTATATCCACACCATAAATACCAATAAAAATCTATCCCTCTTGCTTTTTCTTTTGAGCCATCTTTACCAAAATATCCTTGTCTTGCTATTTTTTCTGCATAATCAAACCATTCTTTTCCTCTTGCTTGTCCTGTACTTGTTTTTACTAATGTAAACTCTCCATTAGCTTCCATCGGCACACATCCATGAAATAGCAAATTATTATTGTATCTTTTATATATTCCTCCATTTGAAAACAAGAACTGTACGTGATTTTGCAATTTCTCACTACCTAAAAACGCTTTCTTCAACTTGTCTACTACAACTTTTTCTTCTTCTGTTAAAGCATATGGATCATTTGGATCTATTGTTGGAAAATATGAATCATTTAGTTTATATTCTTTTCCGTCTATCACAACCGTACCCTTATCATAATCTATCTTATGAAGCAATCTCAAACTATCCATCTCATAATGTTTATGCTTCTCTATAAGCTTACCTTCTAGTTTGAATTGTATTATTGTTATAGCCTTATTAATTTTTGCCAAAGCTTTTATATCTGTGGGATATAGAGCATCTTTCTCTATTATTTTAGGCTTAAAATTCGAACATGGATCATCTTTATAAACGGACAACGCAAATGTAACAAGCTGCCTTATGCTTATTCCATAGCCTAACTCTAGCGTATTTAAATTATCATATCTAGTACAAATACGAACAATATTGGCTATACATGCTGTATTGCCGGCTGCTCCTCCCATCCACAATATATCATGATTACCCCACTGTATATCCACACTTCGCTTTTTCATAAGTGTCTCTAATACTATATCTCCGCCAACACCTCTGTCAAAAACATCACCTATTATATGTAAATGATAAACTGATATATTAGATATTAGCTCAGATAAGCTTATAATAAAATTATCCGCTTCCTTTGCCTCTATGATACCTTCTATCAGGCTTTGCATATAAACTTCTCGCTCTTTTTCTCCTCTTACACCGTATATCAATTCTTCTATTATATAACTATAGTCTGAAGCTGACATTTGACGGCGAACATATTCTCTTGTGTATTTTAGCGTAACCCTTCTTAACAAGGTTATTAATCTATTTAATGTAAGCTTATAAAACTCGTTCATGTCATTTTCTTGTTCTTTTATAATTTTTAGCTTCTCTTCTGGATAATATATAAGAGTAGCTAATGTCTTTCTCTCCTTATTGCTTAACGTATCTCCAAATAATTCATTAATCTTTATTTTAATTTCCCCCGAAGCATTTTTTAAAATATGAAAAAAAGACTCACACTCACCATGAATATCACTAACAAAATACTCTGTACCTTTGGGTAAATTTTGTATTGACATCAAATTAATAAGTTCGCTACTTGCTTTTTCTATTGTTTTATACTGCTTTGACAGTAGCTCTAAATACTTTATATCATCACTGGTAAGTTTCATAAAAATACCTCCCATACTATTTTTTAACTATTTCTTTTATTACTCTCAAAAAATTCTTACCTGCTATTTTTTCTATATCTTCTTGTTTATAATTTAACTTTTGTAACTCATCAAATATCTTAGCTATATCTTGTACTCCATTTATACCATAAGGCAATCTTTCTACTCCATCAAAATCCGCTCCTATGCCTATATTATCTACACCAACTAAAGACGCTATGTATTCGATATGCCTTATTATATCACTCAAACTAGCATTATTAGAACTTATAAACTCGTCACACAAATTTATGCCTATTACTCCTCCATTTTTATGTATCGCAATAATTTGTTCGTCATCTAAATTTCTAATATGAGAACATATTTTCTTTGCGTTAGAATGAGACGCTATTATTGGTGCTTTTGTAGTTTCTATAACATCCCAAAAACCTTGACTAGCTAAATGTGATATATCAACTATCATACCTAATCTGTTCATTTCCTCTACAACTTCTCTCCCAAAAGTTGTAAGTCCACCTTTTGTATCTTTTTCATACATTCCATCTGCTATCTCATTTCTGTTATTCCATGTAAGACAAATACTCCTAACCCCTAATTTATACAGCATTCTTAAAACGTATATTTCTCCAGCTAGTGCCTCTCCACCTTCTATAGACAACATCGCTGCTACTTTATTTTGCGAAAATGCATGAATTATATCGTCATAATTTTTGCACAAACTAACATGTTGACTATTTTTGTCAAACTCATAGTATGCTTTATCTATTATCTCTAAAACTCTTTTTAGTGAAGTGTTAGTCTTATTATACACTGTATCTATAAAACATGCAAAGAATTGCACAAAATTTCCAAACCTCGATAACCTTTCTAAATCTATATGTCCATTATTTTTATATAATTCTTCCTTTGTTTCCATTATTTTTGTTATTGTATCACAATGTGTATCAACTATAATCAAATAAATCACTCCTTAAATAAATTTACCTATGAACGAATTTCTATGTATTGCACATGCTCCAAATTCCTTTATTGCATCTATGTGTTCTTTTGTGCCATACCCTTTATGCTTTAAAAATCCATACTTAGGATATACTCTATCCATATCCACCATAATTCTATCCCTTGTAACCTTTGCAATAATTGATGCTGCAGCAATAGATACACTTTTTTGGTCACCTTTTACTATAGCTTTTTGCTCTACTTTCAAGTTATCTAATGTTACTGCATCTATTAAAACATAATCCGGATTTATTTTATTTATTGCATCCATCATGGCAAGCTTTGTAGCATTTAGTATATTTATTTCATCTATACATTTCTCATCCACTATACCTACTCCATATGCCACCGCCTTTTTTGTTATCTCATCAAACAATTCTTCTCTTTTTTTCTCTGACAACTTTTTAGAATCATTTAGTCCTTCTATAAATTCACCATTTTTCAATATAACCGCAGCAGCAACAACAGGACCTGCTAAAGGACCTCGTCCTGCTTCATCCACTCCCGCTATATTTAAAAATCCTCTATCATATAAATCATTTTCAAATTCACACATAGCCTTGTATCTTGATACTTCTTTTTCATAAGCTTGTTTCTTCTTGGTATACTTTTTTAATAAAGCATCCAAATTTATCTCTTTCTGCTTCTCTTTTATGTAATTTATCGCTTGATCAATATCCAACGTCTTGACATATTCTTCTACACTTTTTTTAGTCACTCTCATTTTTCTACTCCTTAGTATATGCTAGTTTGGTACTTCTAATGATATCCTTCCTATTTTACCACCTCTCAATTCGTCTAACAAAATAGCTGATATCCTTTCATAATCTATATTGCCACCAGACAAAATACATCCTCTCTTTTTTGCTATTATATCTAATATCTCATACCCTTTTTTATCATTTATATCTTCTTGTATCTTGTATCTTTCTTTAAGTTGTTTTTGATACATATCTCTTAATTTTTCTAATAATACAAAGCTAACTTCTACTGTATCATATACTTCATCTTTTATAGCTCCCGTAAATGCTAGATTTAGCGCTACACTCATACGCTCTAGCTTTGGCCACAAAATACCTGGTGTGTCTAGTAATTGTATTTTTTCGTTTAACCTAATCCATTGCTTTTCTCTTGTGACCCCTGGCCTGTCACCAGTTTTGGCTATCTTCTTGCCAGCTATTTTATTGATAAAAGCTGACTTTCCAACATTCGGTATTCCAACTACCATGCTACGAATAGGCTTATTTATTATCCCTCTTTTTTTATCTCTTTCGATTTTTTCTTTCATTATATCATATATAACACTATTTAGCTCTCTTATACCTGTTCCTTTTATTGAATCCATAAATATTACTTTCTGACCTGTTTTATTAAAATACTCTTGCCATTTTTTTGATACACTAATATCTGCCAAATCAGATTTATTTAAAACAACTACCTTTGGCTTATTATTTAAAAGCTTGTCTATATCAGGATTCTTACTACTTTGTGGAATCCTAGCATCTAGTAATTCTATTACCACATCAACTAACTTCAGGCTTTCTACTAAAATTCTTCTAGTCTTTGCCATGTGCCCTGGAAACCAATTTATATTCATGCTATTTATATCATTTTCTATCACTTTACTTCACTTCCTTTTTTGCTATCTTTAAAGCAAATTATACAACAAGCAATTTATTTTTTCAATAATTGTTGACATCTTAAAATAAAATGATATTATAGAATGCGTAATCAAATTGATTGCAAGTTGTGCAATAATATTTTAGAAGGAAGTGGTTGTTTTGAAAAAGTGTTATAAATTTTTATGCCTACTAATAGGTATAGTATCCTTATTACAAATACATGGATATTGTGATACTGATGAACGGACAAAAAGTTGTAAACAAAACGATTTAAAAAAAGCAGATCAATTAATACAAGAAGGAAATGTTCTACATAGCGCTTGTGAAAAAGGTAATGAAAATTTAGTGAAGCTATTGTTAGACAGTGGCGTTAATGTTAATGCTAAAGAGGATTGTCGTGAATGGACTCCATTACATTATGCTTGTGAAAACGGTAATCAGAAAATAATAAAGTTATTATTAGATCATGGGGCTGATGTTAATGCTAAAGACAAATGGGGAAATACACCATTACTTTACGCTTGTAAATACAATAATGAAAATGTAGTAAAACTATTATTAGATCATGGGGCTGTAAATGTTAAAAACAAGTGGGACTATACTCCATTATATTATGCTTGTAAAAATGCAAATAAGAATATAGTAAAACTATTATTAGATAATGGGGCCAATGTTAATGTAAAAAATGCTCGTTACGAAACTCTATTACATATCTCTTGTAAATACGCAAATGAGAATGTAGTAAAGCTATTATTAGAACATGGGGCTGATGCTGATGCTAAAAATTACTGGAAAGTTGCTCCACTACATTATGCTTGTATATATGGTAATGAGAAAATGGTAAAGCTATTATTAGATCATGGGGCTAATGTAGATACTAACTTTGATAATGTTACTCCTTTATATATTGCTTGTAATCGCAATAATGAGAAAATAGTAGATTTATTATTAGATTATGGTGCTGATGTTCATGTTGGAAATGATTCTGCATTACATTGTGCAAAGGAAAATGACAATGAGAAAATCGTAGACTTATTATTAGAACATGGAGCTACCGCGTGGAAATAAGTATTAAGTAAAAAAAATCCTAGGCATTCTATTAGATTACCTAGGATTTTTTTACACTTATTTTAGTTGCTTATTTCTCCAACTCTTCTATCTTCACATTATGTTTTTTTCTTTTGTTGTTATACCAACCAAAAATTTTCTCTCCTTAAAATTTTTAAACGGCATAAAATACTTTCTATTTTTTATTTGTTCTATTACTTTCTCTGGTGTTTTATCCATCTTTAACTCTAGTCAATACGAGCTTGCGAGTATTGCTGCGCCCCGGATTTGTATGCCCGGCAGGGTACAACTTACCATTCAAATCCGTGTGCATCCTAAAGGACGCGTTAAATTTACGTCGGAGCTTGATCTCTCGTCTTCAGTCAATACGAGCTTGCGAGTATTGCTGCGCCGGATTTGTGTACCCGGCAGGGTACAACTTACCATTCAAATCCGTGTGCATCC
>JBGUYI010000158.1:0-8754 GCA_045118635.1 Acetivibrionales bacterium | reverse complement strand
GGATGCACACGGATTTGAATGGTAAGTTGTACCCTGCCGGGTACACAAATCCGGCGCAGCAATACTCGCAAGCTCGTATTGACTGCTGCACATATTAGTTACCAGTAATATGTTTTTCTAAGTACTTATGATACAATTTTTCACAAGCATTTTTGTATGAGGTTTCATGTAGCGGATAATATGATCTACACATTGCACTAGCTGGTATGTTAACACTTAGAAAATTAGAAGAAATATTATATTTCCATTGCATAATAACGTATATATCTGCCATCCATCCTAAAATAATATCATCTAATTCTTGTGTATTAGTAGCCTTTTGACAGCGTTCAAAAGGTATGTCATTATATAGTTGTTTTCCACTCTTATTTAAAGCACTCCAGTTTCCTATATCCATTTTACTTCGAATAGGTGAAAAGCGCATATAATTGTCAATCATAGAAAATGTATCGTAATCCTTATTTTGTTCCATAAGCCAAAAAAGATATCTATGTACTTTCTTAACATCGTTTAGATATAATTCATCATAAGAAACATTATCATTATTAGCCATAGTTTGCACCACCTTTATTTATGTTTATTTGACAATGTGTAATAGCCATTACTGTATTCTAGATAGTTTTGTATTGCATCACGGACCGTAAGTCCTTTAGAAGAGACATCCATACCTTCAATTAGAATTGCTCTATCTCTAGCATTTAAAAAGGAAGATACCTCTTGTCTTGCAAGCTTATCATAATTTCCATATTTTTGATCAAACTCTACTTTATAAGAGGTTACAAATACTAATCTATCGAATGCTTTAGGACTTTTTATGAATACTTGTTTTCCAAGATGTCCTTTACGAAACATTTTTTCAACTTCATCAATAGTAAGTTTTCCTTCAAGGAAAGCATCTACAACCTTTATATAGCTATCGTCTGCTCTATAACCTATAATAATATCTGCTTTAGATGTATCGATTTTATATGTATTTACAAGAATTTGTCCAATTTCTGTATTTAGTGCATTATCGGTTCCTCTATTGAAAATAACTTCTGCAATCCATGCAATAGTACCAAAGTTATCTAGGTCAAGAATATTTAATCCGTGAAAATCAATTTTATATTGATTACAAATAGCTATACCATCTTGACCATTTACAATAGCCCATTCCTTTGCACTTTCAATATTTTTTGTTGTATAAAAACCACTACCATAATCATTATCACTTTTTCCTTTATTATACTCAGGCTTTTTAATAATATTGTCGCTTCCATGGTATAATGTTTGTATGTTCAAAAAAATCACCTCATTATTTTCTATAGCCACATGACTATTATACTTCTAATGTCTGGAAAATTCAAATAGTTATATTTTGGCAAAAAATTCAAATAAAAAAATCAGATCTAACAAAAATATATTTTTGGCTATTGTAAATATGATGATTTTTGTATTATAATTTTTGTAGAAGACATTTAGGAAGATGCGAGGTAATATTATGAAAAATAGACAACAGTATAACAACGAGAGCATCTCATCATTAAAAGGTGCTGATAGAGTTAGGTTAAGGCCGGGTGTAATATTTGGTTCAGATGGAGTTGAAGGGTGTGAACACTCGTTTTTTGAAATATTATCAAATTCCATTGATGAGGCAAGAGAAGGTTTTGGTAAGGTAATAGAAATTACAAGATATAAAGATAACTCAATAAGGGTTAAAGACTATGGTAGAGGTATACCATTAGAATATAATGAAAAGGAACAAAGATATAACTGGGAATTAATTTTTTGTGAATTATATGCTGGAGGAAAATACAAAAACGATTTAGGTCAAAATTATGAATATAGTTTGGGGCTAAATGGTTTAGGTGCTTGTGCGACACAATATAGTTCTGAGTACATGGATGTTTTAGTTACAAGAGATGGTTATAATTATGAATTACATTTTGAAAAAGGTGAGAATAAAGGTGGATTGAAAAAGACTCCATCAGATTCTAGTATCACAGGGACAACAATAACTTGGAGACCAGATTTGGATGTTTTTACAGACATAAATATTTCTCTGGATTATTTGAAAGATGTTATAAAAAAACAAGCTGTTGTAAATAGCGGGTTAATATTTAAGTTGTATGATTATGAGACAAATGAAAATTTTGAGTATTGTTATGAAAATGGTATTGTTGATTATGTTACAGAAAAAGCTCAGGAAAAAAGCCTTACAGGCGTTTCATATTTTAAAACAGAAACTAAAGGTAGAGACAGAAAGGACAAGCCTGAGTATAAAGTAAAAATGGAAGTGGCTTTTTGTTTTAGTAATCAGACAAATTGTGTAGAATATTATCATAACTCTAGTTATTTAGAACATGGAGGAGCACCAGATAAGGCAATAAAGGCTGCGTTTGTTTATGAGATAGATAAGTTTTTAAGAGAAACTGGCAAGTATAACAAGGATGAGGCAAAAATAACATATAATGATGTATATGACAGTCTTATACTTGTTACTAATTCATTTTCTACTCAAACGAGTTATGAAAATCAGACAAAAAAGTCAATTACTAACAAATTTATACAAGAGGCAATGACTCAGTTTGTTAAAGAGCAATTAGAGATTTATTTTATTGAAAACAAATTAGAAAGTGAAAAAATATTAGAACAAATATTGATAAATAAAAGAAGTAGAGAATCTGCAGAAAAAACAAGGGTTAATATAAAAAAGAAACTGTCGTCTAATTTAGACATTGCAAATAGAGTGAAGAAATTTGTGAATTGTAGAAGTAAGGATTTAGAAAAAAGAGAGCTTTATATAGTGGAAGGGGATTCTGCTCTAGGTTCTTGTAAGTTGGGAAGAGATGCGGAGTTTCAAGCAATAATGGCAGTTAGAGGTAAAATATTAAATTGTTTGAAAGCTGATATAGATTCAATATTTAAAAGTGATATTATTGTAGATTTATTGAGAGTTTTAGGTTGTGGTGTAGAGATAAAATCAAAGAATAATAAGGAATTTAACAATTTTGATTTAAACAATTTAAAGTGGTCTAGAATAATAATTTGTACCGATGCAGATGTGGACGGATTTCAAATAAGAACACTTATTCTTGCTATGTTTTATAAAATTATGCCATCTTTATTAAAAGAAGGAAGAGTATATATAGCGGAGTCACCGTTGTTTGAGATAAATGCAAAGGATAAAACATATTTTGCATATACTGAGTATGAAAAAAATACAATATTGTCTAAGATTACAGGTAAATATACGTTGCAAAGGTCTAAAGGGCTTGGTGAGAATGAGCCAGAAATGATGTGGGAAACAACTATGAACCCAGAAACTAGAAGGCTTATAAAGATTTTGCCTGATGATTTACAAAATACGGAATATTATTTTGACTTGTTATTAGGTGAAAATTTAGCAGGAAGAAAAGCATTCATAGAAGAGAATGGATATAAGTATTTAGATGATATAGATGTAAGCTAAAAAATACGGGGGAGTAAATTAATGAAAGAACAAAATTTAGTTGAACAAAAAATAGTCAGTACACTTGAGCAAAATTATATGCCGTATGCCATGAGTGTAATAGTTTCAAGGGCTATCCCTCAAATAGATGGGTTTAAGCCAGCTCACAGGAAATTATTATATACTATGTATAAGATGGGGCTTTTAAATGGTAATAAAACGAAATCTGCTAATGTTGTGGGTCAGACAATGAAGCTAAATCCACATGGTGATGCTGCTATATACGAAACATTAGTTAGGTTAACTCGTGGAAATGATGCACTTTTGCATCCATACATAGATTCAAAAGGAAATTTTGGTAAGCAGTATTCTAAAGAAATGAAGTATGCTGCGTCTAGGTATACCGAAGTTAAATTAGATAAGATATGTGAAGAGTTATTTAAAGAAATAGATAAAGATACAATAGAATTTGTGGATAATTATGATGGCACATTAAAAGAGCCTGTGTTATTTCCAGTAACTTTTCCTAACATATTGGTAAATTCCAATCAGGGTATAGCGGTTGGAATGGCAAGCAATATTTGTAGTTTTAATTTAAAAGAAGTAGTAGATGCTACAATAGAGTTTTTGAAAGATGAAAATTTAGACTTGTTAGAATATTTAAAAGCGCCTGACTTTTCGACAGGTGGACAAATTATATTTAACGAAAAGGATATGAGAAGCATATATGAAACAGGTAGAGGAAGTTTTAAGGTAAGAGCAAAATACAATTTTGACAAAAAAAACAACTGTATAGAGATAGTCGAAATACCATATACAACCACTACAGAAGCAATTATTGACGATATAATAGCGCTTGTGAAGGCAGGCAAAATAAAAGATATATTAGATATAAGAGATGAAACTGACTTGGGTGGATTAAAAATAGCGATAGATATAAAAAGAAATACTGATGTTTCATCACTTATGAAAAAGCTTTATAGATTTACATGCTTAGAAGATTCGTTTGGTTGTAATTTTAATGTGTTGATAAATGCTAAACCTAAAGTTTTAGGAGTAAGAGGAATAATTAAAGAGTGGTCTATTTTTAGAATTGATTGTGTTAAAAGAAAAATAAACTTTGAGTTACAAGAGAAAAGAAAGAAACTTCATTTGTTAGAAGGATTAAAAAAGATATTGTTAGATATTGATAAAGCTGTTAGAATAGTTCGTCAAACTAAAGAAGATAAAGATGTTGTGCCAAATATAATGGCTGGATTTTCTATAGATAAAATTCAGGCAGAATTTGTGGCTGAAATAAAACTAAGAAATCTAAATAAAGATTATATAGTAAACAAAGTGTCAGAGGTAGACCTTTTAAAGGATGCAATAAATGAATTAGAAGATATTTATAAAAGTGAAGCTAAAATAAAAAGTATAATAATAAAAGAACTAAAAGATGTAGCAAAAAAATATGGAAAGCCAAGAAAAACAGAGATAATAGCCAAAGATGATGTAGAAGAATTAACAAAAGAGCATTTAATAGAAGATTATAATTTGAAAATTCTTTTAACGCGTCATAACTATTTAAAAAAGATACCGTTGACGTCTTTAAGAAATAATCCTGAGCAAAAGCTAAAAGAGGATGATAAAATTATTTTAGATATAGAGACACACAACAAAGCAGATCTTTTGTTGTTTTCAAATAAGTGTACAGTGTATAAAATGAAAGCACATGAGATTAGCGATTGTAAGGCGACTAATTTTGGAGAATATCTAAATAATATATTGCAGTTAGATGAAGGAGAAAGAATAATTTATATAGTAGCTACAGATGATTATAAGGGTTATATGCTTTTTGGATTTGCTAATGGAAAGATAGCCAAGGTCAATATAGATAGTTATAAAACTAAAACTAACAGAAAAAAGCTAGCTAATGCGTATTCGGATGCATCTAAGCTTGTTTATATATCAGATATAAAAGAAGATGTGGAGTTAGTGGCATATAGTAGCTTAAATAAAGTATTAGTATTCAATACGTTGTTGATAAATCCTAAATCAACTAGGAATACAATAGGCGTGCAGGTTTTAAAAGAAAAGAATGGTAGTACTATGGTTGATGTATTTGGAGTTGAAGATGCAAAATTTACTGATGTTGATTATTATAAACCAAAGAATATACCAGCAGTAGGATATTATATAAAGGAAGAGGATAGGCAAATATCAATAGATTTTGATAATTTTGTCAATTAGTAAAATAGAAAGTTGAGGCAAAAGAAAGTTATGCAATTAAAAGAAAAAGATAAATTTATGGCTGAGAGCTTATTGGCGTTAGAAAAGATATACAATGATATAGAAAAGTTAAAATCATTTAATTTAGATGATGGATCTAGGGTAGGTTTGATTATAATAGATATGGTAAATGGTTTTGTTAAAGAGGGATTAATGGCGAGCCCTAGAATGAAATCAATAATAGAGCCTATTTTGGAGATAAAGGCTATTTGTGATGAAAAGGGTGCGTCTGTGGTTGCACTTTGTGATTGCCATTTAGAAGACAGTGTGGAGTTTTTGTCTTATCCTAAGCATTGTGTAAAGGGAACAAATGAAAGCGAGATTATAGATGAGTTGAATGGAGTTTATGCAATAAATAAAAATTCTACAAATGGATTTTTAGAGGATGAGTTTATAAAATGGCTAGGTCATGATAAAGATACTTTTATAGTAGTTGGAGATTGCACAGATATTTGTGTAAAGCAGTTTGCAATCACTCTAAAAACATGGTTTAATATGAATAATAGGATGTCCAAAGTAGTAGTTCCAATAAATGCAGTAGAAACGTATGATAGTGATTGTCATAATGCAGAACTTATTAATGTTATGTCAATTTATGATATGATGCAAAGTGGTATAGATGTTGTTAAAAATATAGTAAGGGGATAGGATTTTAGTGAAGAGGAATTTGACATTATTAATGGATTTTTATGAAATGACTATGGCGAATGGTTATTTACAAAATGGAATGGGTAACAAGATTGTGTATTTTGATATGTTTTTTAGAAGGATTCCAGATGATGGTGGATTCGCCATAATGGCTGGATTGGAGCAGCTTATAGAATACATAAAAGATTTGAGGTTTGATGAAAGTGATATTTCTTACTTAAAAAGTAAGAATAAGTTTAGTGAAGAATTTTTAGATTATCTAAGAAACTTTAAATTTAAGTGTGATATATGGTCAGTACCAGAGGGAACACCAATTTTTCCACAAGAGCCAATAATAACAGTAAGAGGGCCAGTTATACAAGCTCAATTGATAGAGACTATGCTTTTACTTACAATAAATCATCAAACATTGATTGCAACCAAGGCAAATAGGATAGTGAGGGCAGCTAAGAATAGACCTATAATGGAATTTGGATCAAGAAGAGCACAAGGATATGATGCTGCAATATATGGAGCGAGAGCAGCATATATTGGAGGATGTGTTGCGACAGCTTGTACTTTGTCGGATAAAGAATTTGGTGTAGAGGCTATTGGGACTATGGCGCATAGCTGGGTTCAGCTTTTTGATACAGAAATTGAAGCATTTAGAGCATATGCTAGGTTGTATCCTGATGATTGTACATTGTTAGTGGATACATATAATGTGTTAAAGTCAGGGATACCTAATGCTATAAAAGTGTTTAATGAAGAGATTTTGCCAAGAGGATTAAGACCAAAAGGAGTTAGAATTGACAGTGGAGATTTGGTTTATTTATCAAAGAAAGCGAGAAAAATGTTAGATGATGCAGGCTTTAAGGACTGCAAGATAGTAGTTTCTAATGCATTAGATGAATATTTGATAAAGGATATTTTAGATAATGGCGCAAAGATAGATAGTTTTGGAGTAGGAGAGAGACTTATAACATCGAAAACTGAGCCAGTTTTTGGAGGAGTGTACAAGCTTTGTGCGATAGAAGAGAAGGGAAAAATTATTCCCAAAATAAAAATAAGTGAGAATGAAGGGAAGATAACAAATCCTGGAGTAAAGGAATTGTGGAGGATATTTGACAAAGACACAAAAAAGGCAGTAGCCGATGTTATAACGCTAGAGGATGAAAAAATAGACGACAAGTCTTCATATGTTTTATTTGATCCAGAACATACTTGGAAAAAGAAAACAATAAATAATTTTTGTGCAAAGAAAATAAGACAAAAAATATTTTGCGAAGGACAACTAGTATATAAAAGTCCAAAACTTTCTGAGATAAAAAAATATTGCACTGGTCAGATAAATACACTATGGTCTGAAGTATTAAGGTTTAATAATCCGCACAAATATTATGTAGATTTATCTTATAAATTGTGGAGCCAGAAGAAAAAACTATTAGATGAATACTCTAGAATTTAGAACTGTGGTCCTTTTTTCAATTTTAGAAGATAATGTTTTATGATTTTAGGTGTTTTTTCATCTATGTAGATTATTTTTAAACCGTACTCTGTCTGAGTAGAGGAAATCTTACCTTTTCTTATTACTATGGCATGAAGCTCAATTGGATTTTTTATATCAAAAGTTATTTTTAGCTTTTGATATATCGGAAAATCCGCCTCACATATAACCATCAATCCATTAAAACTTATATTTTTCATTATAGCAGGATATCTAGTAAGAGATTGGCCTATTTGTATGGAACAAGGTTTAGATAAAGGAAATCTTTCAAATAGTCTTTTTTCTTCTAAATAGTCAAACTTTTCAACTGATAAAACTAGTTCTTTTTTTAGAGAATCAAAACTAGAAACAACTGTAGTTCCAACACAAACCTTGCCTTCGTCAGAAAAATATAAGACTACAGGATCACCTTTAGAAAAATTACTGAAAGTCTCAAAGTCAAGGAGTTTTACAGAAACAGAATTATTACTAAAGGCAGAAATCTTACCTTTTAAAGCTGTTTTACTATCATAATGTTGCAGTGTTACGAAATTATTAATATCCATAAAAATCACTCCAAAAAAAATAATTAAAAAAATGTCAAATAGAATTCTGAAAAAGCTCCCTTACATACTATTATAATAGAATTTTCATAAAAAATCTACACAAAAATTTTACAGTTTTTCTAGAAAAAAGTAGAATTTTAGTATAAATTAAGTTAAAAGCACTTTTAGCACACAAATTGTTGAAGAATTTGTTTTAGTTTAACAAGTATCAGCAAGAATTCTCCCACTTCTATAAGTGGTGAGATGGAATTGATGTTAGCATGACAATATTGACATTGTTATTAAATTAATATAACTCAGTCGGAGATGTCCCCCGCCTCTAAGCTTGAAAAAGCGTAGGCGGTGGGTACATATTTACAATTCAGTGGGAGTTC
>JBGUYI010000157.1:0-11107 GCA_045118635.1 Acetivibrionales bacterium | reverse complement strand
AAAAGATCCAGTAACTTCAGTAAGAGGGCATGGAACATATAATATGCCAGAAGGTACATGGTCAGATGATACATCAATGACTTTAGCTACAATGGATTCTTTAATTAAAAAGAATGGAAATATAAATTTAAATGATATAGCGGATAGATTCTGCAATTGGTATAATAATGCAGAATATACTGCAACTAATGAGGTTTTTGATATTGGGAGTCAAACAAAAAGAGCATTATTGGCATATCAACAAGACAGGTCAGATGCTAGATATAAAGAAATAAATGAAAATCACGTTGGAAATGGTTCATTAATGAGAATGTTACCTATTGCGTTGTATTGTCATTATAAAAATTTGAGTGATGAAGAAGTATTAAATACTGTAATGGATGTTGCCGCTATAACTCATCCACAAGAAAGAAGCTTGATGGGATGTTATATTTATGTAAGATATGTAATGTTTTTACTAGATGGTAAAGATAAAGTGGAAGCATATAATATGGTGAAAGATTTAGATTATAGCATGTTTAGAGAAGATACAAATGAAACATATTCTAGAATTTTGAAACAAGATATATCAAAGGTGAAAGCAGATGATATATCATCTGCTGGTAATGTGGATACTACACTAGAGGCAGTAATGTGGGTTACGTTGAATTGTGATAATTATAATGATTCTATTATCACTGCAATTAACCTTGGAGAAGATACAGATACTGTAGGAGCCATAACAGGTTCTATATCAGGAATATTATATGGATTTGATAGTATAAATAGTGAATGGTTAGGCAAGTTAAAAAATAGAGAATACTTGGATAAAATAATAGGAGAATTTGAAGATACATTTAACGTCAAATGAGAAGTTTTAGTGAATGAATAAAATTAAGATTGAAAGGACTACTATACGTTGAGGTGTAGTAGTCCTTTTTTAATTTTAAATAAAAATATGTTAAAAAATTCTCCGAAAAATATTGACACTATCTATAAATCGGTCTTTTCTTGACAAAATGCTACTTTATGTTTACAATAATAGTGGGTGTAAGAATATATCTGGCAAAATTAGTATTAAAAAGCAAGGAGTGTGAGTTGATATGAAGAAATTTTTTATACTTTTAAGTCTAATAGTAATAATGATAATAGGTGTAATTTTGGGCAATTATGGGATATTTAATGTCTTAGAGTACGTTTCTGGGTTATCATGGTATTTCCTAATAATTTTGATTTTATTATCAATTTATATGGTAGCATTGTACAACCATCTAGTAGTTTTAAGAAATAATGTAAAAAAAGTTTTTGCCAACATGGACATTTATTTAAAAAAAAGATGGAGTGTAGTGAATAATTTAGTTAAATTGGTAAAAGAATATATGAATTATGAAGAAGACACCTTAAAAGAAGTAATTGCATTAAGAAATAGTACTTACAATTCTACATCCGATGATGAAAGAATTAAAATAGATCAGCAATTATCTAAGAAGATTGATAAAATTATGATTGCTTGTGAAAGATATCCTGATTTAAAGGCTAACGAACAATTTAAAGAGTTAACAATAAATTTAGCAAAAATAGAAGATGAGATTGGAAAATCCATAGAAGATTATAATGAGGCTGTTGTACAATTTAATAATGTGGTCGAATCTTTACCAGAAAAATTTTTTGTAAAGTTACTAGGTTTTGAGCCAAAACCAATGTTTGAGATATCTCAAATTGAAAAGAGTAGTATAGATATAAATTTTAACCAAAACAAATAATATTACAATAAGAAATTTTTGAGCGGTACAAAAAGCTACTACACACTGGTGTGGTAGTTTTTTTAATACCAAAATAAACATTTAGCGACATTTCTATGTTACTTTTAGAAGGGTTTTTAGTGGTGAATGTAGAATAATTAAATATAGGAGGAGTTGGTATGTTAATTATTTAAGTTAGGCAGTTATGGGAAGGAGTTGATTTTATATGGATAATTTTGATGAAATAGAGAATACAGAAATAGAAAATACAGGAGTAGAGATTAGTCCAGAAGAATTCGATAGACAAGCAAAAGAAGCATTTAAAAAAGCAGGATGGGGTATGTTTTTTGGATCTTTAGCACAAGTTGGAGTAGCATTTATAGTAGCATTAATAATCTTAATTTTAGGTAAATCAACTAATGACGATGATGTTTTAATATGGTCTGACTTTATAATAAAGTTAGCAACATTATTAGGTGTATACCAAGGCATAAAAAATATAAAATGTGATAATGTAAAAAAAACAACTATGCCAATAAGAGATTTAATAAAATACTTGTTAATTAGTTTTCCGTTAATAATTGCGGGTAGTATAATAGGTGATTTGGTAGAACAGTATATATTTAAAAATAAAAACAATTCTGTTGATACAATGTTTTCAAGTAATTTTGTTTATGCTGTAATTTCATCTGTTATTTTTGCCCCAATTTTTGAAGAATTGATATTTAGAAAATTATTTATAGATAGATTATCAAAGTTTGGTAAAAAGTCAGCCATATTATTTTCAGCTTTATGTTTCGCAATAGTTCACGGAAACTTTTTTCAATTCTTTTATGCTTTATTCAGTGGTTTGATTTTTGGTTATGTATATAGTTGTACTAGAAATATAACTTATACTATTTTATGGCACGCTATTATTAATTTAGTTGGTGGAGTGTTATCTAGCTTAGTTAATATAAATATAATGGGTGGCATATGGATTGTTTTGTCAGTAATTGGTATTATTGTTTTGTGTATGAATTATAAAAATATAAAATTTGAAAGCAATGAAAAAGAAACATCTTTACGTACAATGTTTTTAAGTAGTGGTTTTGTATTGTTTTTAACAGTGATTATATTTTTGTCCCTTATCAATACCTCTAGGACATCAAAGGAAAAAATAGAGGATATAAAAACCGAATCAGGTGTGATTTACCAAGTGACAAGCGAATGTGAATTCCCTGATTTTAATTATGGGGAGTAGTCAACAATTATATTAAATGTTAGACAAAAAAGCCATATTAACGGGCTTTTTTATACTAATTCTAGATACTCATCATATGTCATTTGCTTATCAAATAGACCAGATGGAGTAAGTTCTATTATTCTGTTAGCTACAGTTTGAAGTAGCTGGTGGTCATGTGATGTAAATAATATAGTACCTTTGAAGTTTTCTAAGCCTTTGTTTAGTGCTGTAATAGATTCTAGATCCAAATGGTTTGTTGGCTCATCAAATAATAAAACATTTGCACCAGAAAGCATCATTTTTGAAAACATACAACGGACTTTCTCACCACCGGACAAAACTTTTGCATTCTTTTTAGCTTCTTCGCCAGAAAACAGCATCCTACCAAGCCAGCCACGAATAAAAGTTTCAGTTTGATCTTTACTGTATTGTCTTAGCCAATCAATAAGACTTCCATCAAAATTATCAAAGTAAGAAGAATTATCTTTAGGGAAATAACTTCTAGATGTTGTAATTCCCCAAGAAAAACTTCCACTAGTTGGTTCTAACTCTCCCATTAATATTTTAAAAAGAGTTGTCTTAGAAAGTTCATTACCAATGAAAGCTATCTTATCGCCTTTGCTTATAGTAAAGCTTATATTGTTTATTAAAGTATTACCTTCACTAACATACGATAAATCTTTTACACTCAAAAGATCATTTCCTGCTTCTCTATCAGGCTTAAAATCTATAAATGGATATTTTCTAGATGATGGTTTTATATCCTCTAATGTAAGATTTTCTAGTAGCTTTTTCCTAGATGTAGCCTGTTTAGATTTAGAAGCATTAGCACTAAATCTTTGGATAAATTCCTGCAATTCTTTCATTTTAGCTTCAGCCTTTTTGTTAGCCTCACGAGCTTGTTTTAGAGCAAGTTGACTAGATTCATACCAAAAATCATAGTTTCCAACATAAAGAGTTATCTTTCCAAAATCAACATCGGCGATATGTGTACATACCTTATTTAAAAAATACCTATCATGTGATACAACAATGACAGTGTTTTCAAAGTTTAGTAAAAAGTTTTCAAGCCAAGTTACCGATGCCAAATCCAAATGGTTAGTAGGTTCGTCTAATAATAAAATATCAGGATTACCAAATAATGCTTGAGCCAATAATACTTTAACTTTTTGGCTACCACTTAAATCTTTCATTTGTTTATTATGCAAAGATACATCAATATTTAGCCCTGTGAGTAAAGTTGCCGCATTAGATTCTGCATCCCAACCATTAAGTTCTGCAAATTCACCCTCCAATTCTGATAATAAAATTCCATCAGCTTCAGAAAAATCAGGTTTAACGTATAAAACTTCCTTTTGTTCCATTATTTCATATAGTCTTTTATGTCCCATTATTACAGTTTTTAAAACAGTGTACTCATCAAACTCAAAGTGGTTTTGTTTTAAAACAGCAAGTCTTTTGCCTGGTTCGATTGAAACATATCCTTTGCTTGGTTCGATTGTTCCATCTAAAATTTTTAAAAATGTGGATTTTCCCGCACCATTAGCACCAATTAATCCATAACAATTGCCAGCTGTAAATTTAATATTAACATCCTCAAAAAGAGTTCTTGCTCCAAATCGTAAAGTTAAATTGTTAGTAGAAATCATAATTTAATTCTCCCTTCATTTTAGTAAATATCAACCAATTCTAATTCCTTATTTCTGTCTTTTATAAGACCAATGGACCATTCATTTTCACAAATTAATGCATACTTTGTTTTTTCCTCATTAGATACAATAAGTGTAGAGCTAGTTAAGTTTAAAGTGTCAGGATCCAAATTGTTATTTGCAATCCACTTTAGTTGTTTATGAGGCAAACGTTGTAATCGTAAGTCGACATTGTATTCATTTTTTAATCTATATTCTAAAACTTCAAATTGCAAAACACCGACAGTTCCAACTATCACGCTTTCCATACCAATGTGATTTTGAAAAAACACCTGTATAGAGCCCTCCTTTGATAATTCATCTAATCCCTTTTGAAATTGCTTACGTTTCATAGTATCTTTTGCTGATACCCTTGCAAAGTGTTCAGCAGGGAATGTAGGTATTTTGTCAAAAGTAAATTTTTTAGAAGATGAACACAAAGAATCTCCTATATTGAATATGCCAGGGTCAAATATACCAACTATATCTCCAGCATAAGCTTCATCTACTATAACTCTATCTTGTGCCATAAACTGTTGTGGTTCTTTTAATTTTATTTCCTTCTTAGTACGGCTTTGATAAACTGACATACCTCGCACAAATTTTCCTGAACAAATTCTAATAAAAGCTATTCTATCCCTATGAGTAGGATTCATATTTGCTTGAATTTTAAAAACAAATCCAGAAAAATTTGGGTCAGTAGGTGCAATCTCACCAATTGACGTATTTTTAGGACAAGGCGATGGTGCCAAATTCAAAAATTCTTGCAAAAATATTTCTACACCAAAGTTTGTCATAGCACTTCCAAAAAACATAGGTGTCAATGTTCCATTTAAAACTTTATTTTTATCAAATTCATCACCGGCTATATCTAAAAGTTCAATATCTTCACACAATTTTTTATGATAACTATCACCTAAAAGCTCACAAAAAATTTTATCATCTACACTACCTGATACTGTATCCACAGCGGTTTGTCCGTGGTTACCACCATCAAAAAGTTCAACTCGTGATAATTTTCTATTATATACTCCCTTAAAATCTCCATCAATACCAATTGGCCAATTCATAGGGTATGCACGAATTCCCAAGACATCTTCAATTTCCTCCATAAGAGAGAACGGATCTTTTGATGCCCTATCCATTTTATTTACAAAAGTAAAAATAGGTATTCCACGAAGCTTACAAACCTGAAAAAGCTTTATAGTTTGAGCCTCCACACCTCTTGCACCATCTATAATCATAACAGCACTATCACAAGCCATAAGTGTTCTATATGTATCTTCACTAAAATCTTGGTGCCCTGGAGTGTCCAATATATTAATACAATAATTATTATATTCAAATTGCATAACACTAGATGTAACAGATATACCTCTTTGTTTTTCTATCTCCATCCAATCTGATACAGCATGTTTAGCTGTTTTTCTAGCTTTAACTGATCCAGCAGTTCTAAGAGCTCCACCATATAAAAGCAATTTTTCAGTTAGTGTAGTCTTACCAGCATCTGGATGAGAAATTATAGCAAAAGTTTTTCTTCTTGATACTTCTAAAGAAAGTTTTTCTTTTAAATTTTCCATATAAAACCTCAACAATCATAATATTTTATCCATAGTTTATTAGCTAAAGGACAAAATTAAGTATACAATATATGTACCTTCAACGCAAGGGTCATAATTTAAAGCATTAATTTTTTACAGCACATGGTAAATTTTTACAACTATTTTTTTTATCTAAGTATTGAAAATTTTTAATCAATGTGCTAGAATTGAAATTGAATGAAGGACGATGCGGTATGGTGTAATGGCAGCACAGATGATTCTGGTTCATTTAGTCTGGGTTCGAGTCCTAGTACCGTAGCCATTTTTGTGTTAGTTTGGTTACAGACAGTTTTTTTGCACTTTGAGAAATAGGTTTTGCTATTTAAATTAAGGAGGAAGACATACCTATGAAAAAGACTTTTGTTGTTGATACTAATGTGTTGTTGCAGTCTCCTAATGCAATATATTCTTTTGGTGATAATGAGGTTGTGCTTCCTGATGTTGTTTTAGAGGAGTTAGACAAATTTAAAAAAGAAAAAGGTGATCTAGGGGCTAATGCAAGGGAAAGTGCTAGAATTATAGAAAGGTTAAGACAAAAGAAAGATAATGGAAACCTTCTTGATGGGTTAAAACTTGATAACGGAGGAATACTTCGGATAGAGGTAGGACATAGTGATGTAGAATTTCCTGAACATTGGACAGATGCAAAAAAAGATAACAAAATATTGAAAACTTGTTTATATTTAAAAAAAAGTGATAGGAACGTTTATCTTGTAACTAGAGATATATTTCTTAGAATAAAGGCAGAGATTATAGGTGTAGTTGCACAAGATTTTTTTGCTGAAATGTCGCCAGATGTTGATGAACAATATAGAGGAAGAAGAAATGTATATTCTACAAGGGATAAAATAGAAGAATTTTTTAAGAATGGGAAATTATCTGTTTGCGATGTTTTTGAATTTTTAGGAGATGATTATTCAAACAAAAAGGCAGTAGAACTCACTGTTAATGAATTTTTAGTTATACATGCCATTGAAAATAGTAAACAGACTGCTTTAGCAAAATTTGATGGTGATTACATAGTCAAGTTAGAGTATGAAGATGCCAGACCTTTTGGAGTTAGGCCTCGCAATTCTGGTCAAGCTTTTATGCAAGAAGCTCTAATGATAGATGCTGATAGAGCACCATTGGTTATAGTGAAAGGTCCAGCTGGTACAGCCAAGACTTTTTATTCGTTGGCGGTAGGATTACAAAAGGTTTTAGCAGAACAAAATGAGATGTATAGAAGGATATTAGTTTGTAGACCTACAGTTAAAATGGATGAAGATATAGGATTTTTACCAGGAAGTGAAGGTCAAAAGATAGCGCCTTTTTTAAGACCTATTATAGATAATTTAGAGATTTTAGTGGATAACAATGAAGATGAAAGATACAAAAGTGAGATGTTACTAAAAGATAAAGTTGATGAATTATTTGATAGGAAGATAATAACTGCTGAAGCCATTGCATTTATAAGGGGACGTTCTATAGCTAAGCATTGGGTTATTATTGATGAGGCACAGAATTTGACACCTAAACAAGTTAAGGGAATTATAACTAGAGCAGGAAAAGATACAAAAATAGTATTGATAGGAGATCCAGAGCAGATAGATCAAGCCTTTTTAGATAGGAGAACTAATGGGCTTTGTTATGCGGCTGAAAGAATGAAAGGTAGTAAGTTATGTTATCAAGTAACCTTGACAGACTTAGAATGTGAAAGATCACCATTGGCACATGAAGGTTCAGTAAGAATGTAGAATAAAAAAATAGATATATTTTTTACATAAAAAACGGCTGATTAGTTAATTACTAAATTGTATAGAAAAAAATAACGATTAGTCGGAGGTAACGTAGATGAAAATAGTTATGCTTACATGGGAATATCCACCAAGGGTAGTTGGTGGTATATCGAAAGTGGTTTATGAGTTATCTCAGAAGCTAGGTGAAATTGGGAATGAAGTTCATGTGGTAACATATTGCGAAGCTAATAGCAAGGAATTTGAAAAAGATGGTTATGTATATGTTCATAGAGTACATTTACCAGGTATTGAGGTTTTTGATTTTTTGCAATGGGTTCAGCATTTAAATATAGCAATGACAGAGTATTTGGTTAGTTTAATAAATAAGATTGGCAAATTTGATATAATACACGCCCATGATTGGTTAGTTGCATTTAGTGCTGTAATTATAAAGAATTCATATTGTATACCTTTAGTATCCACCATACATGCTACGGAAAATGGGCGCAATAATGGGATACACACTGACTTGCAAAGATATATAAATAGCGTAGAATGGTGGCTTACATATCAGTCATATAAAGTTATTGTTAATAGTCAGTATATGAAAAGAGAGGTTTTAGGGCTGTTTAATTTGCCAGTTGATAAAGTAGAAGTTATAAATAATGGTATTAATGTCAATAAATTTGATGGATATTTTTATGATATAGATTTTAGGAGAAGGTATGCAGCTGATAATGAAAAGATTATATTTTTTGTTGGAAGATTAGTAAATGAAAAAGGAATAGCTGTTTTAATAGATGCCATGCCAACAATAATAAGTCAGTATAGTGATGTAAAACTTGTTATAGTGGGAAAAGGAAATGAAAGGGAATGTTTAGAAAGAAAGGTTTGTAGTTTGGGTATTTCACATAAGACGTATTTTACAGGATATATGGATGAAGAAGATTTAAAAAAGTTGTATAAATGTGTTGATGTTGCGGTTTATCCTAGTTTGTATGAGCCATTTGGGATTGTTGCTCTAGAGGCGATGCTTGCTGGAGTTCCTACAATTGTTTCAGATGTAGGCGGATTAGGTGAAATAGTTTTTGCTGAAGATGATGGAAAAAAATGTTATGCAGGATGTAGTAATTTGATAGCAGATAGTGTAATAGATATTTTAAAGAATGAGGAGAAAGCTAAAGGTATGATAGTTAGAGCGAAGGAAAAGGTTTTGAAGAAATTTAATTGGGATGTTTTAGTGAAAGAATACCAGAAAGTATATAATGAGATTGAAAATAAAGTAAAAAAAATAGATTGGAAACAGGATAGTATCAAATTTGTAGAAGGAGGTGAATTCCGTTAGAGTTTTTATACAAAAGTATAAAAACTTTTGTAACGGTTAAATTTGTGATAAAAGGGAGAAAAAAAATAAAAGTAATATCATTAGGAGGTCTAGGGGAAGTCGGTAAAAACATAACAGTTATTGAATATGGTGATGATATTATTATTGTGGATTGTGGAATGGGATTTCCAGAAGATGAGTTATTAGGAATAGATTTAGTTATTCCAGATGTAACATACTTAGAAAAGAACATTGAAAAAATAAGGGGTATAGTTTTAACACATGGTCATGAAGATCATATAGGTGCATTGCCTTATGTGCTAAAGAAAATAAATGTACCAGTTTATGGAACTAGACTCACACTAGGACTAGTTGAGCAAAAGCTTGAAGAACACAGAATAAAAAATGATGTTCAAACTATTGTTGTAAATCAAGGTGAGACAATTAAGCTTGGTTGTTTTAAAGTTGAATTTATAAGGACAACGCATAGTATAGCAGATTCAGTTGCATTAGCTATATATACACCTTACGGGATAATAGTTCATACAGGAGATTTTAAAATAGACCATACACCAATAGAGGGAGAACCAATAGATTTGGTTAGGTTTGCAGAGCTTGGAAGAAAAGGAGTATTGCTTTTGATGGCAGATAGTACTAATGCAGAAAGAGAAGGCTATACTATGTCTGAAAGGACAGTTGGAAGTACATTTGATAAAATATTTGGAGATGCAAAAAATAGAATAATAGTTGCAACTTTTGCGTCGAATGTTCATAGAGTTCAACAGATAATAAACTCTGCTGTAAAGTATGGTAGAAAAGTGGCTATATGTGGAAGAAGTATGTTAAATATGGCTAATGTGGCTATTGATTTAGGTTATATGAATGTTCCAGAGGGTGTTTTAGTGGACATAGATACAATAAAAAAATATCCTCATGAAAAAACAGTTATAATTACAACAGGTAGTCAAGGAGAGCCTATGTCAGCCTTAACCAGAATGGCAGTTTCAGAACATAGGAAAGTTGATATAGTGCCAGGAGATTTGGTTATTATTTCTGCATCTCCTATACCAGGTAATGAAAAACTGGTTTCTAGAGTTATAAATGAGCTTTTGAAAAAAGGTGCAGATGTTATATATGAAGATTTGGCGGATATTCATGTATCAGGCCATGCGTGCCAAGAGGAATTAAAAATTATTTATAGGTTGGTGAATCCAAAGTTTTTCATGCCAGTACATGGTGAGTTCAAACATTTAAAAAGACATGCAAAGCTTGTTAATTCTTTAGGATTGCCTAGCAAAAATATATTTTTGATGGAAATAGGAAGAGTTTTAGAATTAACCAAAGATAGAGCTCAAATATCCAATTTTGTTCCTGCAGGAAGAGTTTTAGTAGATGGATTGGGTGTTGGAGATGTTGGAAATATAGTGTTAAGAGATAGAAAGCATTTATCCCAAGACGGATTAATTGTTATTGTTATTACAATAGAAGGTGAATCTGGTAATGTAATAGCAGGTCCAGATGTTATTTCTAGAGGTTTTGTATATGTTAGAGAATCAGAAGAATTGATGGAAGATATAAAACAGGTTACACAAAAGGCATTAGCAAAAGCTATTAATAAAAATAAGAGTGACTGGGCTACTAAAAAGGGTCTAATAAAAGATGATTTAAGAGAGTACTTATATGAAAAGACTAAGAGAAGACCTATGATATTGCCAATTATAATGGAGATATAAATCATTGACTTTAAGTCAATACGAGCTTGCGAGTATTGCTGCGCCGGATTTGTGTACCCGGCAGGGTACAACTTACCATTCAAATCCGTGTGCATCC
>JBGUYI010000156.1:0-4642 GCA_045118635.1 Acetivibrionales bacterium | reverse complement strand
GAACTCCCACTTAATTGTAAATATGTACCCACCGCCTACGCTTTTTCAAGCTTAGAGGCGGGGGACATCTCTGTACTTACGTTATACTATAAATGTTGAAGTTGGTGACATCTTTCTAACTGCGTTATATGTTTAATTCAATATTATTCTTAGGTGAATTTTCTCGTATAAGTAAAATATTTTGGGCAGGTGTATTCTTTTCCGCAACTTTTTCTGGTATTTTAATTTTTATGGCATTGATGTCAATAGTATTATTTTTTGAAATATGTTTATTATGTATCTTATTATGTATTTTTGTTGCTATGGCCCCCGCAAATGAACCCATTTTTGCTCCAATATGAGATGCTACAAAGGATGAACCCAAAAAAGTACTAATTAGTAATAAAGACTTTAATACTCCTGTTATACCTAATAAAGGTACTATATTACAAGTAGCAGAAAGTAAGACACCAAAAACTATAATAGACGAAACCACCATAGTTGTAACACCTATAAATCTAGGACTTAATATTTTTTTTATAGCATTTTTTATTTTTGTAGTATTTTTTATCTTTTTCAAAAAGCATACCTTCTTTCTTGATATATTAATTAAATATCTATTGTACAAATTGTATCATTAAAAAAAACAAAAAGCAACAAAAAGTTTAACCTTTTTAGTTTCTTGAAAAAATACAAAAATATATAGTATTGAGAATTAGCATTTTGTAGTATAATTGCAAATATGAGGATTTAAAAAATCAAGGAGGAGGGAGAATTAAGATGTTTGATGTAATAATAATAGGAAAGGGACCAGCCGGAATATCAGCTTCTTTATATACGTTAAGAAGTAATTTAAAGACATTAATAATAGGGAAAGAAAGTTTATTAGAGAAAACATTAAATATTGAAAATTATTATGGGATAATAAAAATTTCAGGAAAGGATTTATTAAAAACAGGAGAGGAACAAGTAAAAAGACTTGGTGGAGAGATATTAGAAGATGAAGTTTTAGATATAAAATTGGAGGGTAATATAAAAAAGGTTATAACTAAAGATAAAGAATTTGAAACAAAATCAATATTAATAGCAACAGGAGATAAAAAGATTAATTTGAAAATTGATAATATGAAAAGATTTGAAGGAAATGGAATTAGTTTTTGTACAGTTTGTGATGGATTTTTCTTTAGAAGTTTGAAAGTAGGCGTTTTAGGATACAATGATTATGCAGTAAGTGAAGGTATGGAATTATTGAATTTCACCAATAATGTTACAATATTTACAAACGGAAAAGAATTAGAGGTAACAGATAATTATAAGGCTAAATTATCAAATTTTAAAATAAATAATAAAGTAATAGATAAATTTTTAGGGGAGAATGAATTAGATACAATTTGTTTTTCAGATGGAACAAAGGAAAATATAAATGGGATTTTTGTAGCATATGGTAGTGCAAATAGTAATATGCTTGCGAAAAAGATAGGCATATTAGAAAAAGACAATCACATTTTAGTTAATGATTTTTACGAAACTAATGTACCAGGGATTTTTGCAGCAGGAGATTGTACAGGGGTTTTTAAACAAATATCAGTTGCAGTAGGACAAGGCGCAATTGCAGGAAATAGTATAATAAAATATGTTAGAAATAATTAACCATGGCTTGCCATATTTTGAGAATTAAGAAAAAAAGTGTATTGCAAATAAATTAAAACTAGTGTAAAATTCAAGTGGTCTGGTTTTTGCGGATTATTTAATTTAGTTGGGGGAATGGTTTAATAATGAAAGAGAGATACGAGTTAAATAAAAACTTAGCACAAATGCTAAAGAGTGGAGTAATAATGGATGTAACAAATGCTAAAGAAGCAGAGATTGCACAAGAAGCGGGAGCAGTTGCAGTAATGGCACTAGAAAGGGTTCCATCAGATATAAGAAAACAAGGTGGAGTTGCTAGGATGTCAGATCCTAAAATGATAAAAGAGATAAAAAGTGCTGTCACTATACCAGTTATGGCAAAAGTTAGAATAGGTCATATAGTAGAGGCGCAAATATTAGAATCATTAGGGGTAGATTATATAGATGAGAGTGAAGTTTTAACACCAGCAGATGAAATGTATCATATTGATAAATACCAATATAAAGTTCCTTTTGTGTGTGGTGCAAGAAATTTAGGTGAAGCACTAAGGAGAATAGGTGAAGGTGCTGCTATGATCAGAACAAAAGGTGAGGCAGGTACAGGCAATGTAGTTGAAGCTGTAAGACACATGAGAACATTGATGGGTGAAATAAGTAGAGTAAAGGGTTTACAAAAAGAAGAACTTATGTCATACGCAAAAGAAATAGGGGCACCATTTGATTTAGTGGTTAGAGTGCATGCAGAAGGAAGATTACCAGTAGTAAATTTTGCAGCAGGTGGAATAGCGACTCCAGCAGATGCTGCATTAATGATGCAGTTGGGAAGCGAAGGAGTATTTGTAGGTTCTGGAATATTTAAATCATCTAATCCTAAGAAAATGGCAAGGGCTATAGTTAAAGCGACAACATTTTATAACAAGCCAGAAATAATAGCAGAAGTTTCAGAAGATTTAGGAGAAGCTATGTACGGAATTGAGATGTCAGAAATAGATAAGAAAGATAAATATTCAACCAGGGGGTGTTAAACCTTGGTTAGGGTAGGAGTGTTAGGTTTTCAAGGCTCAGTAGAAGAGCATGTAAAAAGTTTATACAAAATAGATAATGTTTTGCCATGTATTGTAAAAACAAAACGAGACTTGGATAATGTTGATGGAATTATTTTACCAGGGGGAGAAAGTACAACCATAGGTAAATTATTGAAAGATTTTGATATGTTAGATGTATTGAAGGAAAAAATAGAAGAAGGGATGCCGGTATGGGGAACTTGTGCTGGAATGATTCTTTTAGCAAAGAAGATAATTAATCAAGATGAGGTGTACCTTAGTGTAATTGATATAAAAGTTAGAAGAAATGCATATGGTAGCCAACTTGATAGCTTTGTTACAAGAGAAGTAATAAAAGAAGTATCGGATAATCCTATTCCTATGGTTTTTATTAGAGCACCATGGATAGAAGAATGTGGAGAAAATGTTGAAGTATTATCAGTGGTAGATAAGAGGATAGTTGCAGCTAAAAGTAATAATATTCTTGTTACATCTTTTCATCCAGAATTAACTAATGATGTTTCATTTCACAGGTATTTTGTGGATTTAGTTAAAGGAAATAAATAATATGTGCTTAGTAGGGAGCTTGTTGTAGTTATGGCGGGATACAGTCATAACTGCGGCGGCTCTTTTTTTACATACTTTGCCAAATAAATACAGGATATGAGATATAATACATACAAAAACACCTAAAAATAATATTCAGAACAGGTGTAATTTTACAAATAAATACAAAATATTATAAAAATTTACAAAACAAGCATTTACAAAACAATCAAGAGATGGTAATATAAGGAACAAGATGACATACAGCTAAAAAAGACGTCGAAATTAGTGGTAGTTAGATTGAAAAAGGAGATAATATTATGAGAGATTCAATAGAAGTATATAATGAATTAGAAAAAAAGTTGGGATATGAACCTAATTTTTATAAACTAATGTTGAAGAAGTTACAATTACAGAAAAACAGGATATAAGTAATTATATACATATATAAACGTGTTAAAAAATAGCAAAATTAATAGATATAAGGGATGTTATTTTTGAAATATTAGAAATTAGGGGGTAAGAGTTATGGGAAATTTAGTCAATATAACGAGTGAATTTGGAAAACTGTCAATGAATGAGATTGAAAAAATAATTGGCGGTGGAGTGGAAACTGCAATCATTGGGGCAGGTGTAGGAGCAGTTGGAGGAGGACTTGCAGGATATAAAGTAGGTACAATTTTAACACCAGTAATGCCAGTGGCTGTTCCAGTTTGCGTGGGTGTAGGAGCAGTAGGCGGAGCAGGTGTAGGATTTGTAGAAGGATGGTGAGAAATATGAAAAATGATAATAAAGATATGAGCTGTTTTTGTGAACTTTCAGAAAATGAACTTTTTGAGATAAAAGCAGGTGGATTAGGATTGTGTATTATTGGTGCCATAGGTGGTGGACTTAGTGGAGCATTGGGTGGTGCAGTTGTTACACCGTTTTGTCCACCATTAGGTGCAGCACTAGGCGCAATTAGTGGTGGAGGTAAAATGGGTATTAAAGGCTGGAAGAAATAATTGTAAGTTTTATATTGAAAGATGTGTGTATGAATATATAAAAGTATAATCTCCTAGGGAAACCCCGTTGCCAAGAGCAGCATAAGAAATCCAAAATTTTTAATTTTAGCAGTTTGGAGGTAAATAAAATGAACAAGAACAAGAATATTAATCCCAAAATAATTTCAATTATTGCTTTTATTGGAGCTATATTAGGTTTTATTGAGAGCATTGTTTTGACGGTACAAGAAAAATATAGTGAATCAAATGTGTTCTTTGTGATAGCGTTTTTTTGTTTATACAGCATGTCACTTTTTTGGGGAAAATATAAAGCTGCAAATCAAGTATAAAGTAGTGTTGTAGCGATAGGACATGTTAAGTCAATACGAGCTTGCGAGTATTGCTGCGCCGGATTTGTGTACCCGGCAGGGTACAACTTACCATTCAAATCCGTGTGCATCC
>JBGUYI010000155.1:0-22984 GCA_045118635.1 Acetivibrionales bacterium | reverse complement strand
TTAGTTGCTACATAGCCTGCTGTAGTTACATCAGTCACGCATACTCCGTTTCCTCCTATACCAGCTCCTGTTCCATTTCCATCTCCTCGTCCATATGCATTTATTTCTCCTGGGCCTTGTATTGTTAGCTTAGCTGTACTTGGCACATAAATTCCTGCATATCTTATTGCTGAATCCGCACTTATTCCTCCATATACACTAACTGTATATGATGTAGTATTCTTTATTGTTACTTGTTTTCCTCCTGCTATTTCTATTCCTGGATTTGGCTTACTTACATCACCTATTGTCATTGCTGCAGTTGGACTAAACTGAACTATACAATTTTCTGTTATCTTTATACCATTTATTTGACTTGTTGTTATTGTTGCATCTGATGATATTGTCAATGGTGGTATTTGTATAAAGTCTGTCGCATTACCCACACCATCATATACCTTTATTTTTGTTGCTGTAGGATTTAATGTTATTGTTAGGTCAGATGTTTCTGTCGGATAATTATCAGTTTGTACTATTGTATCACCAGAATACTGTTCTATTTTTTGCAACCCAGAAACATCGTCTGTCGCTGTTACTGTTAACGTTGTTTCTGTCCTTGTAAGTGTATCTGTATCTACTTCTGGTGGGATTTGGTCATATGATGGTATATCTATATAATCTGTCGCATTGCCCACCGCATCAAATACTCTTAATGTTGTTGCATTTGCATCCACTGTTATTGTTAAACTAGTATCTTCACTAGATGATGCAGGATAATTAGTATATTCTGAAATATTACCCACTCTTGTACCACTAGAATTATACTGTTCTATTTTCCATAATCCAGATTGAGAATCTCTCGCACTTACTATTGCTCCAGTTTGTGAAGGTCTTGTTATATTAATATTAGTTGGTGCTGTGGAATCCTCTACGGAATTCTCAACCTCAGCAGTAACACTATTACTAAATGCATCATAAACTTTAAATGAATCTATTGGAGTCTCTAATATAAAGTTGGTTGTACAAAGTTCTCCTGATATGTCCTTTATTTTTGTCTCTTCTCCTGCAGTTTCATATGTTATTTTACTTAATTCTTTATTATCTGTCATAGTTACTTTAAATCCTGTATTGCTTGCATTTCTATATAAAGCTGTTATTCTTGGTGCTTCTTCATCTACGTAGCTTTCTCCTTCTTCTTCTTGGGATGCATGGTAAACTCCACCGGCACCTATATCTGCAGCTTCTCCTTTAACATTCGAAGTTGCTGTACTTTTTGTAGCTATTATAGCATCTATATCTGATATAGATAGTTTTTCTAATTTACCTTCTGTTAAAGTGGAGATAGTCTCACTACTATATATACCTCCACCACCTATTCCGGCTCCACCTCCATAAACACTACCGTTTGAAGTATATCCACCATTTGCAGTAATGTCAGCATTTTCTGCTATCCTTGTATTCTTCAATGCACCACCTGTTGTTGTGGTACTAGCTTTTGTATTAGATATACCACCGCCTCCGATTCCGGCTCCGGCTCCATATACATTGCCACTTGTAGAATATCCACCATTTGCCTTAACTATTCCTGCTAATTCTCCTGTTACCCCATCTGCTACATTTAACAAACTACCACCTACTATAGTTGTAGCTTGTGTATTATATATACCACCGCCTCCGATTCCGGCTCCTGTTCCATATACACTAACTTCACCATTTACATATCCTCCAGTCGCATTAACAGTTGCTCCATTTGCTATACTTATAAATTTCAATTCTCCACCTGTTATACTAGAAGCTTCAGTATTATATATACCACCGCCTCCAATTCCGGCTCCTGTTCCGTATAAAGCACTTGAATTATATCCACCGTATGCATTAACCTTACCACCATTTATTGTTATGGAACCCGCATTTGTACATGCTGTCGATGTGTCAGCTGCTCCAAGTGCTATACCATTTCCACCAATACCTGCTCCTGTTCCATTACCTGAGCCATTTCCGTATGCATTTATTGTACCAGTACCACCTATAATTACTGCAGAATTGCTTGGTACATATATACCTGCATATCTATATGTAGTACCAGACTCTGTACTTGTTCCACCCATTATATTAACTACTTTTGATCCAGTATTATTTATTGTTAGTGTTACTCCTTCAGCTATTTCTATACCTGGATATGGATTATCAACACCACCTATTATTATTGGATTGGTATTATTGAATGTTATTGTACAATCGCCAGTTACTTTTATACCATTTAATACATCTGATGATATTGTTATATCAGATGATACCTCTTGTCTTAAATCTGCAGTATTATATTCTCCAACTGCATCATATACCCTAACACTCTTGATTCCTGCTGGAATTACATATGTTTGTTGTGTAGTTGGGAATGCTGTTGAACCTTCACTATAATCTTTTAATATTACATCTCCTGAATCATCTGTTATCTTCCATAAACCACTTTCTTCATCTATAGCAGTTATTGACATTTGTCCATTAGTAATTGTTTTTGTTATTATTGGTGCTGTTGAATCAGTTGATATATTTGATACTGTATACGGATTATTAGATGCATCACGTATTATAAATGATTCTATAGCTTCTGCTACTTCAAATCTTGTGTTACAAGATGTTCCTGATATATTCTTTATCAAATTGCCTGAAGAATCTGTTATTCTTCCTAATCCTGTATTATCTTGTGCGTGTACTCTAAATTTCTTACCATCACTACTTTTCCACACAGTTCCATTAACTGTTGGTACTGTAGTATCAATTGTTGTTCCATCAGAATTAATCTGTATATAATTTCCAACAGCATCATATATTCTTATACTACCCTCAGAAGATATTACATCTTGTATATTTTTTGGGAATCTAGTATTTATATATGGTGCTATTTGTACATCTGTGTAGTTTCCTGCATGGTTATACACTCTCAATGTTGAGGCACTACTTTGGAATTCTACTGTACATTCTCTTCCATATAATTGAGCTAATACAGTACCTGTATTACTTGCATCTACAATTTTCCACAAATCTATATCTGCATCTGCTACTGTTATTTCTATATTATTTGTACTAGCAAATTGATTGTTTGCATAATTTAGTTGTTTCTTTAACATTTTTACTGTTGGTTTACTATTTGACAAGCTTATGCTATGCGAATTGTTTGCATGGTCATATGCAGTTACTGTCTGTGTTACATTTGCATTTTTTATCTTTGTTATTTCTCCACCATTTGTATAATATGTACCATTACCATCCTCTACTTTCCATACACCTGCTTCATCATCTGCTACTACAACTGTATAATATCCTTCCTTATATACTGGATTGCTTATTGTTGGAGCTGTGTTATCTAAGTTATATACTAATGTTTGGTTATTTACAGCATCATATACTTTTATCCCAGCATATCCCTTACCTTCTCCTACATATATTTGATGCCTTCCAAAATTACCTAATTCATACTCTTCTAAATTTACTTCTGTATAGTTTCCTGCATGATTATATATATATATTTTTTTCACATTATTATTTGATATATTAAATGTCTGTGTATCTCTTTTTTTATTAGCTGCAAATGTTGCTACTGTAGTTCCTGTCGGACTGCCTTCTGTAACTTTCCATAGGTTTATACTAGCATCATTTGCTGTTAATTTTATGCTTGTTTCATTTATACGTTTTTCTAAGCTTATAACCTTTGGCTTACTTATAGTTAATCCCACGGTTTCTACGTTATTCGCCTTATCATAAACATATATTGTTTCAGCTCCATTGATTTTATTTCTTGTTATAGAAGTAGCATTTGAAGGTATGTCACTTTCACCATTGCTATCTTTTATTTTCCATAATCCCGATTCAGAATCTGATACAGATACTGTGTATTGACCATTTAAATATGTTGGTGTTCCTACTGTTGGTCGTGTTGTTTCTAGATATGTTCTTGTTTTATTATTAGCATGATCATATATATCTATGTATGTTACAGGAGCCGGACTATGCATTGGTCTTGAAAAAGAAGTAGTAGCAGGATTTCCTGTTGCTGTTGATTCACCGTTATTATCTACTACTTTCCATATTCCACTATGACCATAGCTACCATTTCCAGCAGGATCTGTTACTGTTATCACGTAATTATCACCACTGTATGTTATACTGTCCACTGTTGGAGGCGTAGTATCTAGAATGATTTCTCTAGGATTGTTAACAGCATCATATACAATTAACGTTCCATTTCCATCACCCATTTGCGTATATCTGGCACCAAAACCCGAATTGCCATCTATTGACGTTGGAAATTGTTTTTCACTCCCTGATGTTACATATGTAATATCAGCATATGTTTCTTGGCATATACCGCTTATTATTGAAACTGTTAATATAATTAACATAACCTTTTTTATAATATTATATATTTTTTTCACTATAATTGCCTCCTTTGGGAAATGTTTTTTTTAATAAAGAAATGATAATTACTTGCTTTTACTTCTTCTTATAATTTACGTTACGTACCCTAAAAATCTGTCTTTAAAATCTATATTTAAATTCCTCAGTCTCTCTATAATCTGTACTTTAAAAAAGAACATAAAAAAGGTCAGTAATATAAAACCTACCACCCATATTGCATTTTTATCTATATTAATTTTATTATCATTCGCCATACTATAATAGCAGAATGTAATATTTATTTTTGTATTATATGGATTTATCAAACATTTTGGTAACACTTTGATTTCCTCCTTTATCTATTTTTTGGAATCCATACACTCATTCGTTTAATAAATAGTTTCAATTTATACATTACGCACTAAAAAAATACCATAAACATTTTTATTGCATCAAAAAATTTTGTAAATATTTTTTTATCTTAAAAAATATTTGACAAATATAGGCAAAAAAATAACTCACCTGCTACGCAGATGAGTCCATAGAACACCTTAGTTTTGTTGCTATAATATTATTCTAGCGTCCATTTCACAATTTTTGCATAATCTTGATTTATCCTTTGTATATTTAGATTATCATTAGAATCTAGTTCGTAATCATTTAATCCAAAAAATGTTTTAACATAGCAATCTTTTTCTTTTAGTTCGCTCACTATATCTGCCTTATTGCTACCATCATAGTAATCTCTATATCTTGTTATATTTACCTGACCACTAATTGTAATATTGCCCTTTGCCACTATTGTTCCACAAAACTCCACTCCATCTTCTATATAAATATCTCCTTCAACAAATATAATACCTTTCTTATTCGCAGCAATTTTTGTGATTCCTCCTGATGTTATATTTAAACTACTTCCATTTTTACTAAGCACTGTCTTATCATTTTTACTATAATATAAAATAGCACCTAAATCAGAATTATTATACAAACATACTTTTTGGCTTGAATTATCAGCTTCATTTTTTATCAAATTCATAACACTCTTACTATCACTTAAATAATCATCTACTGATTTATCAACAGATCTTTGTACTATATTTCTACCTAACGTTCCAAAATTACTAGAATCTAAAAATGTTGACATGTATGTTTGATATTTTTGAATCATTGAATATTGACTATACGGATTAGCTGCTTTAAAAACATCATTACTTCCTTCTGTAAATCTACTACCGTCATTGTCTCCTATATCATAATATGCATTTACTTTTTCTGTACCTAATATATTAGAAAAATCCTTTATTCCAGCCGCTATAATAACTCCCTGTGCCCATCCATCTATATTACCATTTGAATCTGTTTTAACTCTAAGGTTCCCAAAATTCATTGTCCCCATTAATCCAAAATTCCCTAAAACATTTTGATCAAAATATTTTTTGAAGTGTATTGCCCTATATGGCAAAAGCCAAGAACTACCTGATATTGACCCATAGCCATTTATCATATCTATAACATCGCCTTGATATATATAAGAAGCTGTAACTATATCAGTACTAGCACTTCCTGTATTGGTATATACATATTGGTTGTTATCATTTTTTATATACGCTTCTGCTGAAATTTGTGAAGTCTTAGCCCCAGATATCCCTGTAGTATATGAATATTTATTATTATCATTGCTTTTTATTTCAGTTAAAACTGAAGTCCCTCCTATATATACCTTACTCCTTAATTCAACTATTGAGTTACCATTTATATTTAATGTACTAATTCTTTTCTCATTTGTTAAATCTGATCCACTACCTCCTCCTACTAAATTATATGAATCAGATAATCCATAAAAATTACCTCTAACTTCAAGCTTTGAATAACTTGAATCCACTTGTAAATCATCTGTTACACACAAAATCCCTTTACCTAATATTTCATTTTTATCTTTTGATATTGTCATGTTTCCATCTTTATCATAAAATTTATACTTATTAGATACTACATCTTGTATCTCTTCACCTAAATATACTTCTGAACCATGTGAATCTTCCGACATGATAAACTGTCTTGCAAATGTATCACCTTTTATATATATCTTCTTACCCCTATTATTTGCAACATTGACATATCCCATTGTTGCAACATTACCATTTATAGTTATATTACCTGCCTCTTTATTTGAATTAAAAATACTTCCCATATTAGTTATCCAACTATTTCCAAATATATTTTTTCTGTAAGTATTAGCCTCTGCATTGGATCTACTATATGTTCTGCCTATTTTTGTACTAGAACCAAAAAATATACCCCCATAATCATTCCACTGTGCATCTTCATTCGTTGGACTATAACCAAACGCTATGGCATCACCTGTTATTGTTGTGCCATTCGCTTCTTTAAACATTATATTTTTCTCTGATAACAACGCTATCTGACTACTAAAAATTGGCAATTCATCATTTTTAGTATTAACCACTTTATAATTTTGTAAATTGAAATCTTGGTTGTTATCTGAAATTTTAAATACTACTGTCGCTGTATTTTTGTTTTGTAAATTGGTTTTTCCATTATTATCTCCTGTTATTTCATTCGTATATTCAAACTTTGTTTCTATCACAAATGTTATCAAATTTTCAGTTTCGTTATACCAGCCTTTTTTTAATTTATAATAAATTGATTCACCTTGTACCAATTTTGTTTTAAAATATTCTTCTCCGTAATCTTCTACTTTAGCTTGTCCATTTGTAATTAATCTATCTAATGTATCTTGACTAAACCCAGTCGCTTCATCTTTATTATAACGAGAATCGGTAAACTTACTCTTATACACTTCTCTGTATTTTTTATTGAATTCATAACTATAATCTTCTTCACTCATTGCCCCAGTTTTAGTTAAATAACTTTGTCCTGATAAATCATGTATTGCCTTTTGATTATTCGGATTGTTAAAATAATCCTCGGTTTCTTGTTTTGCCTGGTTCTGCATTTCCTTAATATCATTTTGAAGTCTTAGTGATATTAAGTTAACCACATAATCTGTACCCCTATACATTCTTCTATCTCCTATATACGATCTGCTAATCTTCATATTTGTATAAGACATATTAAGAACCATTAAACTTATGTAACTTGCAAATATCAAAAGTACTAACACCATGGTTAATGCTGAACCCTTATTCTTTTTATTCACAAAAACTCACCTCCCTTACTAAAAAACTTACCCTGTTCTCTTGTTACTGTCAGTTTGTAATATATTATCAACATCTCTTATGTTGTCAGTTTCTTTGTAATTAGAATCAGTTAACAATTTATACATAAATGTAGGTCTATCTTTTTCTTTGTTTATGTGTATCTCTAATTTTTCATGCTTCTTCATATATTCATTTCCAATACCTCTATATTCATCTGGTGCTAAATATTCAGCCCAAACTGTCACTTTATAGCCACTAACTTTAAATACCTTTTTTAGATTGTTATCACTACCATTCACTTTTTTCGAATCTTTATCTAAATATATGCTATCCACTAATTTGAATCCATGAAAATTGGTACTTTCTCCAATTCTTCTTGTTGCATCATTTATATTAAGCCAACTATAGTTTCCAACATTTTTGTTGTTTATTGTGTAAATCATTAGTCCATCATTACTTTGTGAACTTCTTTTATCTTCTACTTCAACTAATAAACGCAACTTTTCAAAATATTTACCTTCTAAATTAGTCTCTTTTAAGCTCTTGTCAAAATATATCATAATTTTTGCCATTTCACCATTGCCATTAAGCTGTAATATATTTGATCCATTTTTTAATTTGCTATTTGTACTATCGTATAACTTACAGTCAGAACCATCTTTGTAACAGTATAAATTTTTATCTAAATATATAACTGGGTATACTTTAAGATATGTTGTTGGTAAAACTTGATTACCCGACACTGTCCTTACATAATTTCCTACTGGTGTTAGTGTATAACTATTACCTAAACTAGATTTTAATTGATTCTCTATCATGTCCAATTCATTATATGATAAAAGCCCTACATTCTCTATAGTTGTTTCTGACATGTCATTTTCTTTTTCTCCTATATTCCATACATGTTTCTTAATCCAGTTTTTATCTGTTTTATAATTTTCACCATCATATGTATTATATGCAAAAGAATTGTAAAACTCATTATTTAAATATGATGCTATATTTCCCCATGTATTGTCTTGATTGCCTCTTTTAAATCGCGGTGACCCTTCCTTTATGTCAAATGGAAGTTCTAATTCATATACTGATTTTTTAGGTGAATATATTAACGCAACATCTCCACTAGATGGCGAAAATAATTTTTCCCACTCTAAACCTCCAAATAATATATTCTCACCTAAAGCAACTTTTTCTAGTGGAATATAATTTTCTGGAATCCTATTAACATTTAAAGAATACTTTCCATTATTTTCCAGGGTTACCTTAATATAATACCCTCTTCCATTATTATTTGTATTTTCTGTAATTGTTGTATCACCAGATGTAGAACTTTGTTTGTATGTCATTTTTATCTTATCTTCTACTCTTATGAATAAGTCATACCCATTTCTTAAATCATCAACTTCTGTATCAACTACATTTTCTTCTTCCTCTTTTTCTACTTTAAAGTATACATCAAGATTATCTCCCCATGGTTTTCCATTTATATCAACAGTGTTCTTAGTGTCATCATCTAGTAATTGTCTAAATGCTTGATACATGCTAAGTCCACCTTCTGTATTTAAATATTTCCACTCTTTTTTATCATCATCTTTTTGACAAATGGTTTCTAAAATATCATAATCCCAAGTGGCTATATCATTTCCAGCCATATCAACTACTTCAATTGCTCTTTTCATGTAATATGATTGCTTATTCATCTTATCTGATAAGATATATGATGTCAAAAATGGAAATACTATAATTAGAAAAATTAACATTGCAACTATAACTTCTACTAGTGTCATCCCTAGTTCCCTTTTTCTATTCATAATATTCCCCCCTCCTCTTTCTACTAAACCCATATATTAACCTTTATAAATCATCACATCTTCATTTGTCACCTTCACCCTTGGATTGTCTTTATCTTCATCTATTATCCTAACAGCAAACTTTTTCTTTGTATTATTATTTATTGTTATCTCTACTCCCGCCTTGTCTTCCTCTGATTCTCTATGCATTGATATAATATATAACAATAAGTCATCACCTTTTGGTTCAAACTCTACTTCTTGTTCATAATTTTCATCTGGGAAATTTTCTTTTTCAGTTTTAAACTTAGCAAAATATTTGCCATCTCTTTCATTTACATCTATTTGAACTTTTTCTTCTCCTTGATTGTCTCCGTACACTTGTGCTACCCTATTTAATTCTTCTTTTGGATCCTTTAATGAAATCATTACTGTTGGAGGTGTTATGCCTTCTGCGTAAGACAACAACCTCATTGTAAAGTCTGCTCTTTCATAAGCATATTTTTCCTCTGTATTGTCTGTTGTTTTTTGACCATCTGTGTCTGTTCTCACGAAAAGATTATCTTTACCTGATATAGCTGTTCTCTTCCAATAATCTTTATCTAACATAGAGTAATTGCTAACATGCTTATCCATTATTCCTAAAAATGAAAATTCAATAGGTGCTGTCACTGTGCCATCTTCATTTCCTGTTAATGAAAATGATGTTAAAACAACTTTTGGATTATAATCTTTCACTGTTTTTACAAAGTCTCTTATTACGTCCATTGTACCACTTATTACAAGTGAAAAATTAGTACCGTAAGCACTTCCATCTTCTAACACTGCATTTTGAAATCTGTATTCTTCACTATTTGTTATAAATCCCATTTCTTCTGCCTTTTTTAATACATCTTCATCTGTTATTCTTTTCATCAATTCTTCAGATCTGATTGACGGTGCACTTATTGGATTGTACAACGATAAGTCAACTCCAGTTACGTTAAATGGTGTCTTAGATAAAAAATCTTTAAACACAAACATAACCTCTTCATACTGCATGTAAGGTGGATATTCTTCTCTTATCTCTATCAATCTCTTTTTATAATTTTCAAAATTTTTGACTATTTCTTCAACACTTCTCTTATTTTCTTCCTGTAAGTCAAATTGAAAACTCGCAGTTTCTATTTCAACTAAAAGTCTACTTCTCTCTTCTAACTCTCTTAGAAACACAAATTTGTAACATACTATAAATAGCACTACTAATCCCAAAATTGTTGCCATAAATTTCTCGTATCCTTTTATCTTTTTTAATAACTCTTCCATTATATCACCTCCCTATCCTTTCTTTGTTTCATAAATACAAGAAAAAGTAAATTCCATAGTATCTTTCTCTAAAATTTCATCAAACGATGTGACAACTCCGTCATGATACTTTACATCCTTTCTTAAAACTTCCAAAAACGTCGCTGCATCTTCTTTCGTTTTTGCTATACATTTCATTCTTAATTCGAAAACACCTTTGCTAATTTTTGACATATTTAAATATTCTATATACATATTATCTGGCATGACTTTTTGTAAATCCTCTAAAACATCTGTCGGATCTATTCCATAATCACTAAGATTAGCCACCTGTTCTTCTCTTTGCTTATATATATTCTGTAATACTCTATACTGATCACTTTGACTTTTATAATAAACTTCTTTACTTAACTCGCTTTGAACTTTCTTTTTGTCATACTTTAATTTTATATTGATACCTAACGGAACTATAAGCATCAAAGAAACTACCACTGTATATGGAACTACTATATTCTTTGTCCATACCTTTGCCTTCCTTTTTCTTAAATTTTCATTGTATCCTTTAGGTAAAAAATTGAAATCTTTCATCTTTTAAAGACCCCCCTCTAATATCCTATTAGCTTACTTATATTATCAAAATTGGTTTTCCATGCTGTGTCTGTCTTTTCTGTTGGTATTTCTTCATCTACTTCTATATATTTAAAATTCATGACATTGTTAGTAACTGCGTTTATTACATTAAACACTACTTTGTTTTCTAAAAATACTTTTTTGTAATCATCCTTTATATAAAATATCAATGAATCTTCATTACCTATTAGTCTTTTTGTTAAATCTTCTTTTGTAATGTCTATAGTCTTTTGCCATATCCTTGGCTCATACATATACAAAGGCCCTGAAAAGTTGTTATTATTACTGTTTTGTTCATTACCTATATATACTTTATCTATATAAATAGGACCATTTGTTTTCTTGTAAAATATTGCATCTGTATCATAATATATAGTACTTTTACATTCTAAATTAGATGGGTCATCTTTTTTACTAATATACATTTTTATTTCCTTTTTATTATCATCATATGTAATAACCAATTTCCTCCAAACTCCAGTTGTATCTTGTCCTAATTCAATATTACCAACTGATTCATTATCCATTAAAAGATGTATCTTATTACTATTTGTTTTTATTTTTATTTTTGAGTTCGAATTCCCATCTACTAAGTTAAACAGACATCTATCATCTAAAACTAATGTATTAATATTTCCTAATTTAAAATATGTCTCTATTGTAAATGATGAATCTCTAAAATTAAATGACTCTAAATCTTCTATATATCCATTTTGTTCAAACTTTATCACTTTTCTATCTTCTTCTACTAAACGGTATTGATAAAAATCTTCTTGAGGTTTAGCTTCCTGATCTGTCTTTATTCTTAAGTACACTGATATTGTATTGGATAAATTATCCTTTTCAATCTTAACTGGTTCATTTTCATATATATTATATTTTTCTGCTTGTTCTTCTTTATAGTATCTATTACCTAACTGCTCTTCTGATAAAATCACCGATTGCAAGTCATCTATCATTCTTATTAAAACTTTACTACCACTATCATAAATATATATAACTTTCTTTGGATCTTTTGTTAAATTTTCATCATCTCTTATGATAAGCTTTGTTATATTGTCTTGTGTTTCAACTCTAGTTGCAAGTGTTGCGTATTTTTGTAAATCATTTATTATAAGTGTTAGTGTTTCTCTTGCTATATTAACTTCTTTTGTCTCTCCTGTTTGTCTTTCTACTTGGATAGCTCCCATATAAAAAGTAAGCATAATAGGTATGGTTATTATAGAAAATATTAAAACTGCTACTAATATTTCAACTAATGTAAAACCTTTGTTGTTTTTCATACTGACACCTCCCTAAAACTTACTTTATAAGACCTCCCATAACATTTATAAACACTCTTTTGTTCTTTTCAAAATCATCTTTTTTATTTCCTGTATACAAAACTTTATAATACCCTTCATCTAAAAATTCTACAGGTATGTTAAAAAATTCTGCCATATATTCTCTTACTCCTCTTAATTTACTTCCTCCTCCATATACATATATCTTTTCTATATTTCCAGTTGTATTTCTGGAATTATAAAATTCTAAAAATCTACCTGTGTCATCCATAATATTTCCAAATGCTTTTACCAAAACTTTATTAAACTCTTGGGCATCTTCATACATTCTACTTTCCTCTTCACTTAAACTAAGATTGCCTTTGTTTATTTTTAGATTTTTAGCATCTTCTTCTGATATTGTTAAATCTATTGATACTACCCTATCTAATTCATCACTTCCTAATAACAGTGTTCTATTAAATTTTAATCTATTGTTACCATATACGTATATACTAGTAGTTTTGGCACCCATGTCTAATAAAACATAATTTGTCTCGCTTGGCACCCTTCCGATTTTTTCTTTCTTTTCTGGTTTGGTTTCATCTTTTCCTTTATTTAGTTTAGAAACTATCTTATTTTTTAATTCTACCACCTTACCAAATTTTTCCTTTAATTTTGATTTTTCTTCATCTTCATTTTCATCTTCATCTGTATCTTTTTTTCTGCTCTTTATTAAACTAGCTATTATCCTTTTTACATCATCAAAAGACTTTATATCTGATTTTAATAAATCTGATAATTTAAAGTTTTCTATTTCATTTTCAAACTTTACTGATTGAACCTTTCTTAAATAGTTGTTACCTAATAAATATTTAAGTGATGTGTTAATTACTAAATCAATTGAATTTAAATTTATTCCTAAATATTCTGACACTTGTATATAATCTTTTATTTGCTCTATAGGAACTGCAACTAAAAGAATTCTTAGTTTTTCTTCTTCCTCTGTTTTTATTTCTTCTAAAATTTTATAATCTGTTTTATATTCTGTTAGCTCTATAGGAAAATATTGTTGTGCTTCAAATTCTATAATTTTTCCTACTTCTTTTTCTTCAGCTTTTGGAATTTGTATTTCACGAATAATTATATCCGAACCTGACAATATAAAAGTTAAACCTTTCACTTTTATTTGATTCTCATTAATAGAATTCTTTAGCATGCTTGCAACTTCTAATGGATTTAATATTTTACCATCGTCTACTAAGTCTTTACTGATAGTTAATATATCCTGCCCAAAAATTTCTATGTTCTTTTTATTAAAATTTCCATAAATAATTTTTATACTGCTATTTCCAAAATCAACTACCATGTGTGAAGGTTTTATTATATCTTTCATAAATTGTTTTATAGAACCCTTTTTCTCTGACTTTTCTACTTGCTTTACTTGCAAATCTTTTTTCTTCATTATCTAAAAACCCCCTTACTTATAAAATTATCTATATACCAAACTACTAAGTTATATCCAAAATATGATGATATCATACTTCCTAAGCTTATAAATGGTGCAAATGGAATTAATTTTTTTGAATTTTTCTTATCAATTATTATGGTAATAATGCCATAAACTCCTCCTAAAAATATTGCTACTAAAAATGCTACCATAACTTTTTCAAATCCTAAAATTATCCCTATTGCAATAAATAACTTTACATCTCCTAATCCTATCACATCTTCTGTTTTATAAATTTTTTGACCTATCTTTGAAAATATAAATAATATGCTAGATACTACCACTGCTCCAATTAATGGACTATACCATGTTTCATAAATTTTATCTATAAACAAATTATATATAATTAAAATAATCCCAAATAAAATCCCTGTTAAAACTAACTCATCTGGGATTATTTGATATTCTAAATCAATAAAAGAAACTGCTATTAATATTGCACCCAATAAAAAAATTCTAAAAAAATCTATACTTAACCCATACCAAAAAAATGTAAAACCCGACATTATACCTGTTAATAATTCAACTATTATATATCTTTTGGATATTTTCTCACCACAATATCTACATTTCCCTTTTAAGAATAAAAAACTAAAAACTGGAACTAAATCTATTAATTTTAATTCATGGTTACAAAAAACGCAGTGTGACGATGGATAAACAATTGATTGTTCTTTTGGTAATCTCACTATGCATACATTTAAAAATGAACCTACTATAATCCCAAATAACGTTGCAGCTATAATCATAAAAGTATTCATTTTTTACACCTCATTATTTTTTCACTAGTATCAAAAAGCTAAGTTGCTTTTCGATACTAGCTCTTTTTACTTATTAAGACAAACTATAACATTTTTCCCGTTATTACTATTGCTAAAACTTGGATCATAATAATAATATTCTTCTTCATATTCTGTTTGTACGTATGGTACTTGGTCATTAACTTGTGGATACTCGTCTTTTGGATATTTCTGTGATATATAATCTTGGGTAATATCTTCTGCTTTAACATAAGCTAGATTTTCTAATCTATACGGCAATTTTATCACCGTATATGGCGAATCCAAGTACATATAATAGTAGTATCCTTTTTCTTTTGGATTTGGAATTTCTTTATTTTCAACAAAAAGATTTTCTATAATTCCATTTCTTATAATTTCTGCATTTTTCCTAGTCCAAAATATTCTTCCATTTTTATATGTTAAATCATTCCCAATATATTTCGCAACAACTAACGAAATAGTTTTTTGTATCTGTTTTGCCTCTAACCTATCCTTTTTATCTGCTGCTTTATTATAATAATTTATAACAATTTTTGATGCTACTAACACTATAAGAACAAAAGTAAATATCTTTACAATAAGCCCTATTTTCATCTCCTTTTGTATCATAGTCATCAACTCCACCCTTAGTTCTTCACACCATTTGCACTTTTTACACCATAATCTATTCCTCTATTTAGCCAACCTACATGATTTTCTCCATCTGATGCTAGTGTCACTGCTGCCACTCCATCTTCTATTCCTTCTAGAGAAGCTACAGGTTCTAATGTCATTACATCTTGGACTTGTCCATAATTTGCTATTGGGAATCTTTTAGATAAATATTCTGGATTTTGTAAAAATAAATCATTGTCTATTTTGCCTGTACTATGCATTGCATCAGTATCTTTTGTCTTTAGAGATACTACTGTGTATGGTGGCAATAAATATACATAAAATGCATGTCCTTTTTCTTTTGGTACAGGTATTATACTATATTCGTTTCCATCATCTGCTTTTATTTTCCCCATTCCCAATTTTTCACTTATTTTATCTCTTAATGCTGTTTTATGTTCTTCGGTCCAGAACATTCCACCTTTTACATTATCTTTATACTTGTTTGCATCATCTGTTGCAACAACTAAGCATATTGCATTTCTTATATAAGCAGCTATTGATTGGTCTGCTCTTTGCTGTGTTTCTTCTGTATTTTCTAATTCTTCTTGTTTAGATTCGTTTGTTTCTACTTTTGTTGCATTTTCTTCTGTTGTTTCTTGCTTTTTACATCCTGATAACATTCCTACTGTTGTTATTAGGGCAAAACATACTACAAGTATATACATTCTTTTAATTAGTTTCATAAAAAGACCTCCTCATTTGTATTGCTAATTAGCTCTAGTTCTTCACACCATTTGCACTTTTTACACCATAATCTATTCCTCTATTTAGCCAACCTACATGATTTTCTCCATCTGATGCTGTTGACACTGCTGCTACTGTTGTTATAGCCTGGCTTCCTGTTAATGCAGCTACATTTTCCAATGTTATTGTATCTTGTATTTGTCCATAATTTGCTCTTGGGTATCTTGAAGATAAATATGTTGAATCACTAAGTACAACACTAAGATCTAATTCACCATTTTCATATAATTGAGATGAATCATTTAATCCTTTTAATGATAATACTGTGTATGGTGGTAATAAATACATATAGAAAGCATGTGAATTTTCCTTTGGTCTTGGTATTATGCTATATTCATTTCCATCATCTGCTTTTATTTTTCCTGTACCTAATTTTTCACTAATTCTGTCTCTTATTTCTGTTTTTTGTGATTCAGTCCAGAAAATTCCACCTTTAACATTGTCTTTATACTTGTTTGCATCATCTGTTCCAACAACTGCGTATACTGCATTTCTTATCTGACCAGCAGTTGATTGGTCTGCTCTTTGCTGTGCAGCTGTTATATATGCAAACACAGATGGTGTTGCTATACCAGCTAAAACTCCTATAATAGCTATAACAACTATAAGTTCTATCAATGTAAATCCTTTTCTATTGCCCATTTTCATATATATCCTCTCCTTTTCATTTATATAAAAATTATCTATTTATAAGTTTTCTTAAGCCTATAACTTTTGTGTTTTTAATATCATAGTGTAAAAAATTTAGCCTAAAAAAACAGTTAAAGCATATTTATATAAACTACAATATTGTACCTAATTGTTCTTCTAATGAGAATACTGGTAAAATCATAGCAATTACAACAATACCTACAAAAACTGCAATTAATAATATCATTATTGGTTCTATTATGGATGTCAATTTTTTTATTGAACTGTCTACTTCATCATCATAAAAATCTGCAATTTTAGCTATGGTTGAATCCATGGTACCTGTTTCTTCTCCTACTGTTATCATTTGTATAACCATTTTAGGGAATATATTCATGGCTTCTAATGGTTTTGCTATATTTGAACCTCCTCTTATTTCATTTTTAACATTTTCTATTCCCCTAGAAACCACTTTGTTATTTATGACAGTTGCAATTACATCAAAGCTTTGAATTATAGGCACTCCTGCTGATACTAGTAGCGATAAAGTTCTTGCAAATCTCGCTGCTAATATTTTCTTAAATTCTGTTTTTAACAATGGCACTTTAAAATATAAACTATCTATAATAATACCTCCTTCTTTTGATTTTTTTGCCAACTTAAATGCCCAAATAAAAAGTGATATAATTAAAACTATTCCTGCTAGAAATAGTGGTTCTTTAAATTTTTGTGCTAAACTTAAAACCATTTTTGTTATGCCTGGAAGTTCTCCTCCTATTGCATTAAACATAGCAATAAATTTAGGCACTATAAACACAATCATAAATATAACTGCTAATATTGCTACTCCTAATATAAAAAGTGGGTAAACCATTGCTGTCCTTATTTTATTCCTTATGCTATTTTCTTTTTCAAAATGCATTGAAATATCTTCTAGTGCTTTATCTAAATTACCAGACATTTCACCAACCTCTACCATACTAACTAGTATGTTGGGAAAAACTTTATCATACTTTCTCATTGATTCTGATAATCCAAATCCTTTATGAACATCCTCTGCAACTTTTTTAAGTGTACTTTTTAATATGGCATTGTCCTCTTGTTTAATCAAAATATCCAATGCCTGCACTATTGGCACACCTGCATTTATCATTATTGAAAATTGTTTACAGAATAAATACATTGTAACCATAGGTACTTTTCTCTTTAGTGTTATTTTTATACTTTCTTTATTATAACTAGTCTCCTTTATATCTATCGGAAAAAGTCCTTTATTTTTTAGAAGGGTATAAACAATATTTTTTTCCGCTCCTTCCATTGTTCCTCTTTCTACTTCTCCTTTTAAATTTCTCGCCTTATATGAATATAACGGCACTTAAATCAACCTCCCCTCTTATACATCATAATAACTAGCGGTACTTGTTATTTTTGAATCTTGATATGTACCTCTTAATTTAAAATAAGTTTTAATAAAATTTTCTGAATCTGAAGAATGTGCTACCGCCATTTCTTGGCTAATGATTTTTCTTGTATATAAGTCAAATAAACTACTATCCATAAGTTGCATACCTTGTTTTTTACTTGTTTGTATTTGCATATCTATTTGATATGTTTTTGCTTCCCTTATTAAATTTGCTATAGCAGGATTTGTGATCATTACCTCTGTCGCAACTACTCTTCCTTGCCCATCTGCTCTTTTTATCAGCTGTTGTGATACAACCGCTTGAATTACTGACGCTAACTGAGTTCTTATTTGTTGTTGTTGTTCTGCACGAAATACATCAATCACCCTATCTATTGTTTTAGCAGCTCCTATTGTGTGTAATGTCGATAAAACCAAATGCCCTGTTTCAGCCGCTGTTATAGCTATTTGTATACTTTCTGGATCTCTCATTTCACCTATTAATATTACATCTGGATCTTCTCTTAATGCAGACTTTAGCGCTAAATTATAGTCTGTGCTATCTTTTCCTATTTCTCTTTGTGTAATTATACTTTTCTTATGTGGGTGGATATATTCTATAGGATCCTCTAATGTCAATATATGAAGATCTCTTGTTTCATTTATTAAATCTATCAATGATGCCAATGTTGTTGATTTCCCGCTACCTGTCGGTCCTGTTACTAAAACTAATCCTTTGTTTAACTTACTAAGATTTAATACTGAATCTGGTAATCCTAAATCTTTTAATGATAACACAGAATTTACTATACTTCTTGCTGCAATAGCATATGTTCCTCTTTGCCTATAAATATTTATCCTAAACCTTCCTATATTTCCAAGTTGTAAAGATATATCTATTTCTCCCATTTTTTTTAGCAATAATTTTTGATCATCAGTTAATATTCGATTTATATATTCTTCAACATCAATACTTTCTACATCTCTACCAAGTCTTATAAGATTTCCATTAATTCTTAAAATATGAGGCGCTCCCACAACTATATGAATATCGGATGCCTTTTTTTCTACTGCTTGTCTAAATATAGCGCTATAGTCAGTTATCATATTATTTTACCTCCATATCTTTAAACTTCATAAACTTTAAATATTCTTTAAATGATGTTTGTTTTTCTAAAACTGCTCTTTTCATATTGTCTTCTATTGTCTTCATACCACCTTCCACAGCACTATTATTTATTTCATCTTCGGTAGCTCCATTTATTATTAAATCTTTTTGTTTTTTATCTATTTCCATTATCTCAGCTATTGCAACTCTTCCAAAATATCCCGTATTAGAACATTTTGTACAACCTCTTCCTGCTACTAAAATTACATCTTCATCTTTATTTTTACCTAATTGCAACTTTTCTTCTTCACTTGCATGATACTCCTCTTTACAATCAGGACATACTTTTTTAACCAATCTCTGTGCTATAATACCTTTTAAAGAAGTTGCTATAAGATATGGTTCAACACCCATATCCTCTAATCTCATTATTGTTCCTGCTGCACTATTGGTATGGAGTGTGCTCATTACTATATGACCTGTTATAGAAGATCTTACTGCAATTTGAGCAGTTTCTGTGTCTCTTATTTCTCCAACCATTATAATATCAGGATCTTGTCTTAAAAAGGCTCTTAAAATTTTCGCATAAGTTAAACCTATTTTCTCATTTATGGCAACTTGATTTATTCCATTTATTTTTATTTCTACTGGATCCTCTGCAGTTACTATGTTTTTCTTATCATCATTTAATTCACTTAAAGCTGTATACATTGTTGTAGATTTACCGCTTCCTGTTGGACCTGTTACTAGAATTAATCCATGCTGTATTGATAAAAGCCTATTAAATCTTTTTTCTTCATCTTCAAAAAATCCAAGTTCAGATTTTTTATATACAACTGTGTTTTTGTCCAATATTCTAAGACATGCTTTTTCTCCATATGTGGTAGGTAATATATTTGTTCTTAAATCATATGAGCCTATTTTATTTTCAATTGTAAATGCACCATCTTGAGGTATTCTTTTTTCAGCTATATTCATTTTACCTAAAATCTTTATACGAGCTATAAGGGATTGATGTACATCTTTTTCAAGATTCATCGCTACTCTTAATTCTCCATCCACTCTATATCTAACTCGTATGTTCTTTTCATTTGGTTCTATGTGAATATCACTAGCACGTCTTCTTATTGCTTCATTTATTATATTATTAAGAAGCTTTACTATAGGTGCATTATCTATCACTTCACTATTTTCTTCTTGTTCATTATCTTCTTCTAATTTCTTTTCTTTTTCAAGCTTTTCTTTCTTGTACTCTTGAACTGCTACGTCTATATTCTCGGTTCTATATAACTCACCTAACTTTTTTTCTATTTGACGCTCTGACGCAAAAACTGGAATAACATCTAGACCTGTATATAACGATATATCATCTATAGCAAATATATCAAATGGATCGACCATAGCAACTATTACTTTCATTTGCTCTTTCTTTAATGGAATTACTTTGTATTTTCTGGCAAGCCTTTCTGGAATTAATTTGTGTGCATCTCCTGTATATATATATTTATCTAAATTTACCGTTTTTATCCCTGTTTGTTTCTCAACTGTTTCGTCTATTTCTTGTTGACTAATAAGACCCTTTTCAACTAATATCTCTCCTATTTTTTGTTTACTCTTTTTTTGAATTTCTAATGCCATATCCACTTGCTCTTTTGTAACCTTGCCCTCTTCAACTAATATTTCTCCTAATCTCTTTTTCTTCTTTTTATTTCCAAATGCATCATTTTGTTCGTATGATACTTCACTAGATTCTTTGTATCCGAATATATCATCTTGGTTATCATTTTTTTCATTTATATCTCCTACAACATTTGTATTTCCAAACACGTTTACACCTTTTATATTATCTATATCATATCCCAAATCCATATTATATACTTCTTCATTGTTTCTATCTTTTCCATCTCTTTTTTCTGCTACGTTAGAATCACTTTCACCGTATAAATATTCAATTTTTTGTTCTATTTGAATTCTTGAAGCAAAAACTGGAATAATTTGAAGTCCTGTATAAAGTGATATATTTTCTACAGCATACATATCAAATGGATCACTCATTGCAAGTTTCAAACATTTTTCTTCTTTTTCTAATGGAATAACCTCATATTTCTTTGCTAAATTCTTTGGTACATACTTATATGCATCACCTTTATACATATAAGTATCAAAATCAATGGTTTTAATTCCTGTTTGTTTTTCAACAATATCATTCATTTCATCTTGGGTTATTATACCTTGATTAACCAAAATCTCCCCTAATTTGTTTTTAGTACCTTTCTTTAATTCTAGCGCCTCTTCTATCTGTTCCTTAGTAACTTTTCCACTTTCTATTAAAATTTCACCTAACTTTAACTTCTTTTTCTTTACACCTGTTATTTTTATTTGTCTTTGTGACTCTAAAACCTCTTTTAAATCCTTATCACTAATTTTCCCAAGCCTTATTAAAAGCTCACCTATTTTTTCGCCATCTTTTTGCGAGCTTATGGCTTGGTCTATATCCTGTTGGGTAATTTTGCCGGCATCTATTAGAAGTTCACCTATATTTTTTTCATTTTTATCCATACAAAAAGTCACCCCTTATTAAATCTATTTTGCTTAAATAAATCATATATTTTATTAATCTCATTATTATTAAATTTATAACCTGTCCAAATCTCATAAGACAATATACCTTGGTGAAAAATCATCCCCAATCCATCTATTGTTTTACATCCCTTCTTTTTTGCCATTTTCAAAAACATGCTACTCTTCGGGGTATATACTATATCGTAAACAAATTGATTTTTCTTAAATATTTTTTCATCACAAATAATACTTTTTTTTGTATCAGGAAACATTCCTAATGAAGTTGCATTTATCAAAACATCACTTTCTTTGCAAATATCTAGAAATTTTTTATCATTGTATGTATAAATATCCACCACCTCTTCTATATTATCATTTATAGTACTTTTAATATTTTTGGCTTCATCTGTAGTTCTATTTATTATATTAATTTTTGAAACTTTGTTGCTTGCAAGCTTGACTGCTATTGCTCTTGCTTCTCCCTCTGCACCAAATATGGTAACAATCTTATTTTTAAAATCTAGATTTGCATCCTTTGCAGCTCTAATAAATCCTTCTACATCTATATTATAGCCATAAAGCCTACCATCTATATTCTTTACTGTGTCTATAGCTCCCATTAAAAAACTAAATCTCATATTATCATCAATATATTTCATAACTTCTTTCTTATATGGTTTTGTAATATTAAATCCTAAAACATTTAAGGCTCTTAATCCTAAAATTGCCTCTCCTAACTTATCTTCATCAACACAAAATGGAATATATATTAAATTAAATCCGAACATCCTACTTATAGTATTGTGTAATTGCGGTAATATGCTATTTTCTAAGGGATTGCCTAATATACCTATCATCTTTGTACTACCATTGACATCACAAGCAAGTTTCATATTTACACCCCCTACACTTATTTTTTACAACAAGAAAAAAGGATCAACAACTAAAACTTTCCTGCATGTTATTGTTATATTGAAAGTCAATACGAGCTTGCGAGTATTGCTGCGCCGGATTTGTGTACCCGGCAGGGTACAACTTACCATTCAAATCCGTGTGCATCC
>JBGUYI010000154.1:0-5812 GCA_045118635.1 Acetivibrionales bacterium | reverse complement strand
GGATGCACACGGATTTGAATGGTAAGTTGTACCCTGCCGGGTACACAAATCCGGCGCAGCAATACTCGCAAGCTCGTATTGACAAACTTAATTCATATTTTAAGTTAGATTTGAGAATGATTTAGCGATCTAGTATTATCTCTAAATAATAAAGTTATTGCGAACAATCCAGCAAATCCAACAATAGAATATATTGTTCTGCTAAGAAGTGAACTAGATCCTCCTAAGATTGAAGCAACTAAATCATATTGAAATAATCCAACTAATAACCAATTTATAGCTCCTATTATTACAAATGTGAGAGAAATTTTATCCAAAGTTGATTGTTGTTGCATGAAAGACAACTCCTTTTTTTATTTTTACATGTGTTAGTATTAGCAATAAAAAAAGAAAATATTCAAAAAAATTTTGTATAAAATTAATTGATTTTAAATAAAATATAAAAAGTCTAGAATTAAAAATGTTGTTATCCCATAATTAATGCATATTTTGAAAGTTTTGGATGTGTAAAGAAAATTTAATACAAAATTTAACAAATAAGTAAGAAAAAAGTTGACAATAACTTTGCAAATGTGATAAAATTTACTTACTTAGTTGAGACAACATGGTTGGTTTATGGCTAAAGTTTAATTTAATCAGGAGGAGATTTAAAGATGGAAAAAGGTCGTGTAAAATGGTTTAATGCAGAAAAAGGATTTGGATTTATTGAAAGAGAGGAAGGCAATGATGTTTTTGTTCATTTTTCTGCAATAAACATGGAAGGTTACAAGACACTTGAAGAAGGTGCGGAAGTAGAATTTGAGGTTGTAGAAGGTGCGAAAGGACCTCAAGCATCAAATGTAAGTAGATGCTAATTAATTATTAAAAAAGGAGAAATACAGAATTTAAGTTCTGTATTTCTTTTAATGTATAATGTAAGTAAAAAAGAAGGTAAGATTTATGAATGATTATTTAATTACAACTACAGCTTTCAATGGTACTGTTGATGTGATAGCTGTAGAAACTACAAACATATCTAAGATTGCAAGTAAATTTCACAATTTATCACAAATGTCTAGCATAATGTTAGCAAAAACAATGACTGCATCTATACTTATGTCATCATTTATAAAAAATGATAAAGAAAACTTAACTCTTGAAGTAAATGGTGATGGAAAATTTGGAAAGATAGTATCAATAGTGAATTCAAAATTGGATGTGAGGGCATATATAGAAAATACAAATGTGGAATTATGTAAACATTTAAATGTTGGTAATAAAGGTTATATAAAAGTTATAAAAGATATGGGATTAAAGGAACCTTATGTTGGTTTAACAAATTTAGTTACTGGCAATATAGATGAAGACATAATGTATTATTATAATTTTTCACAACAAATTTTGTCATATTTAGTTATTGAAGAAGTATTAGATAATGATGGAAATATAGAGAGAATTGGTGGTATATTAATTCAAGTTATGCCTGGTGTTAGTAGTGGTACGATAGATTATTTAAAACAAAATATAAACAAGTTTAAATTATTTAAAAATTTATTATCAAAAGGGTACACATTAGAGGAAATAATCATATATATATTAGGCAAGGAAAATTTAAAATTTAAAGATAAAAGAAAGTGTCAATATAAGTGTAATTGTTCCAGAGAAAAGATGAAGGAAGGTTTTATTAGTTTAGGTAAAAAGGAAATTTTAAAAATTATGAAAGAGGACAAAAAGGCAAGTTTGGAGTGCCATTTTTGTGGCAAGAAATACATATTTAAGTATGATGAATTAAAAAATATAATTAAAAATATTTAAAAAAGTTAGTATTTTCGAGGATGTAATAGTATTTGGTAAAAATAACAATATAAATTGATATAAATAAGTCAAGGGGTTTTGACATTTTAATGAATTTTAGGTATATTATCTCTTGTCGGAAAGATTGGTGAGTGAGGGCGCTTAGCTCAGCTGGGAGAGCATCTGCCTTACAAGCAGGGGGTCATAGGTTCGAGCCCTATAGTGCCCACCAATGGCCCGGTAGTTCAGTTGGTTAGAATGCTAGCCTGTCACGCTAGAGGTCGAGGGTTCGAGCCCCTTCCGGGTCGCCAATTAGCCCAGATAGCTCAGTCGGTAGAGCAGAGGACTGAAAATCCTCGTGTCGCTGGTTCGATTCCGGCTCTGGGCACCATAAATGCGGGTTTAACTCAGTGGTAGAGTGTCACCTTGCCAAGGTGAAAGTCGCGAGTTCAAGTCTCGTAACCCGCTCCACATTTTCGTGGCGCCATAGCCAAGTGGTAAGGCAGAGGTCTGCAAAATCTTTATCCCCAGTTCGAGTCTGGGTGGCGCCTCCAAGAAGAAATACGACATTTTTTTAGATGTCGTATTTTTTAATATAATATAAAAAAGGAGAGATAGTAAGATGTCAAGGAAAAAAATTAAAATAATTTGTATAACATTTTTTTTGATATTAGTTGTATTTTTTATAATTTCCTTGTATTGCTTGAGAACGACAATCTATACTGACAGAAGTTTAACTAAAAGTGAGAGTGAAAAATTTTTAAGAGATAATGGCATAAATGTAGAAGAGATTGAACATGATTTTGAAATAAAAAGTAAAAAAATAGTTTTAAAATCTAGGCATGGGCATGATATACCAGTGCAATATGTTTTGGCCGACGGAAGTTATGATAATGCAACTATGGTGTTAGTCCATGGACACGAAATGAATTTAATTTCTTTGTATCCAATAGCTGATGTTCTTTTGAATGAAGGAATTAATGTTGTTTTGTATGATCAACGTTCTCATGGAGATAATACAGCAAAGTATGTTTCATTTGGATATTATGAAAGAGATGATTTGGAAGACGTTGTAGGTTATATTTATGGAAAAATGAAGGACAAGAAGTCAATAGGATTGTTAGGTCAGTCTATGGGAGCAGCGACTTGTGGTTTTTATTTAGGTACTAAACATGCAAATGAACATATAAAATTTGCTGTACTAGATTGTCCATATAATAATATGAAATCCATACTAGAATTTTCAGCAAAAAAACGGAAATATAATGATATAGTGGCAAGATTACTATTAAAAAATTTAAATATATCTAATAGAATATGTGCAGGATTTTGGTGTAAAGATATGGATGTATCTGAATCTATAAAAAATACTAATGTACCAGTTCTTATGTATGCAATGGAACAAGATGCTACGTGTCCAGCATATATGGCAGAAGAGGTTTTTGATAGTATAAAACATAATAATAAGGAAATAATAAAATTCAAAGAAGGTAAACATATAAGAGGATTTTATAAAGAAAATGATACTTATGTTAGTAAATTATTAAATTTTGTAAGAAAATATAGAGGGTAGGTGTTTTTGTATGAAGGACGTTGGGAATGTAGTAGGTGATATAATAGAAGCATTTAGTAAAGTAAATTTTAAGGATTTACAAGCCAAGGAAATTGGAGCTATTATATTGTTTATATTAGTTTGTTTTATTGCTATAAAAATAATATTAAAAATGGTGAGTAAATTTTTAAAAAAATCTCGTATAGAAGAGAGTTTGCATGTGTTTATAAAAACATCAGTAAAAGTTATATTATACTTGATAGCATTTGTAATTATAAGTGATAAACTTGGAATAGGAATAACATTTGTAACAATATTTGGTGTTTTTGGTTTAGCAATTTCATTGGCTTGTCAGGGATTACTTTCAAATATTGCAGGCGGGATAACAGTCATTATGACCAAACCATTTGTTGTACATGATTTTGTTGACATAGGAGATGCAAATGGGGAGGTTGTAGAAATAAGCTTTATTTATACAAAAATAAATGCTGGAGATAATAGAATAATATCTATACCTAATGCTAAAGTGGTAGATTCAAAGATAGTTAATTATTCAACAGAGAGTAGTAGAAGAGTAGAACTTTTGGTATCAGCATCTTATGAAGATGATATTGAAAAAGTAAAAAAATCGATAAAAAAAGTTATAGATTCAAATTCTTTGGTATTAAAAGATAAAGAAGTATCAATTAGAGTTAAGGAATATGCTAGTAGTGGTATAAATTATTTAATTTATGCTTGGACAAAAGGTATAAATTATAAACAAGTTTATTTTGACTTATTAGAAGGTATAAAATATGAATTTGATAAAAATGAGATATCTATGCCTTATAATCAAGTAGAAGTGAAGATGAAATAATCGAATTAAAAATATTAGAATTTAGTACTTGTATTGCAAAAAAAAATGTGATATATTTACAACTGAGGTTTTGATTACCAAATAAAAGATAAAGATTAGTCAATTGCTTATCTGTGTGTAATCAAAAAAAAATAACTAATACAGGATAAACTGTTGTCGTTATGATGATTATGGTGTATAATACAGGTAAAGGGAATGACATTTAGCAAGTTGATTGTGATTCATAGCAAAATGATGCATTAGGTTATGATTTTTATTATGGTGTTTGCAGTAAATTTTAGACCTTGTTTTAAGAGATTTGATTGAGTGTTTTTTGGTGGACATGTTGTGTATTAAGCTATTTTGGTATAGCTGTGGTTGTTAGAAAGTTTGGGTTTCGAGTGTGAGAAAATAACAGTTTTTATTCTAGTTGTGAACGGTTTAAAAAATGAAGTGTTTGTTTGATATGTTTAAATAGTATATCTTTACAATAGTAGATAGTTAAGGAGTGGAGAAATGGTATTTTCAGAAAATTTTAAAAAATTAAGGAAAGAAAAGCAAATAACACAGCAAGTTATAGCTGATTATTTAGGTATTACTAGACAAGCTATAGCAGCTTATGAGAAAGGGAAAAGAGAACCTAACTTAAATATGATTGTAAGAATAGCAGAATTTTTTGAAGTTTCTGTTGATTATTTGTTAGGGGTGTCACAATTAAGATTAGCCAATGCTAAGATAATTAGTGATAATATAAAAATTATACAAGGTCAAAGAACTTATGAAGAATTAGCAGCAGACATTTTAGAAAAAACAGGGGCAGAATTTTATCCAAAATTAATAAAAATGTACGTAGAAGATAGAATGTTGCCAAACTCTAATGCAATTAAAGAATTTGCTAGGTATGCTAGGGTGAATGAATCCTTTTTTTACAATAAGAATACACCAGAAACCTTAGAGGAACAGAGAAAAATCTTTACACAACAAAATAGAAGAAAAGTAGATTTTCCAGTTATGTTCCCAACAGATGCTGTGCAAACAGATTCTAATGGAGATAGCAGTGTAGTAAATAATCAGTAAAGTATTTGTTGAATGTTTTTGCAAATCAAACCCTTGTTTGTGGGTCTTGTGTGCCGGATTTGTGAAGTGTTATCCATAAGTTACACATACAAATCCAGCGTGCAAGATTGATCTCAAAGATTTTAATTAACTTTGATGGGAGATTGAACTTTCATCGTGTGATAGGCATTTACACTATAAGCGTTAAAGTGAGAGGATATATCTCGAACTAAGTTATAACGTAAGTACAGAGATGTCCCCCGCCTCTAAGATTGAAAAAGCGTAGGCGGTGGGTACATATTTACAATGAAGACGAGAGTTCAAGCTCCGACATAAATTTAACGCGTCCTTTAGGATGCACACGGATTTGAAGGGTAAGTTGTACCCTGCCGGGTACACAAATCCGGCGCAGCAATACTCGCAAGCTCGTATTGACACTTCCAGTTAATTTCTACTATAGTAGATCTGGAGGCATCTACTACTCTATCTCTTCTATCTTCACATTATGCTTTTTATCCTTTGTGTCATATGTTATACCAACTAATAATTTCTTTCCCTTAAAATTCTTGAATGTAGCAAAATACTTCCTATCCTTT
>JBGUYI010000153.1:0-19853 GCA_045118635.1 Acetivibrionales bacterium | reverse complement strand
TGAAGAGGTTTCTAAAAAAGCAAGCTTTATAACACCAGTGCCAGGTGGAGTTGGACCTATGACTATAGCTATGCTAATGAAAAATGTTGTAGAACTTAGAAAAAGAAGAACCTGACAATTAATTACACCAATACTAAAGGGGGTGAGGCTTGTGTAAAAAGCCTGCCCCCAATAGTATGCCAAAGTTTGTAGTTCATCCATCTGGTCCTAATAAAAAATAAATACCTATTTACTTTCTGATGTTAAGGTAACTTTTCCTGTTGTTTTGTCTTCTAAGATATAACCCATTCCATAGTATCTTCCCTCTGGAACTTCAAATTCATATGTATTGTATCCTTCAACTATTTGCTCAATGTCTTTCCCATTCATTAAATCGAATAATTCTCCAATTGTTTCTTCTCCTGTTTGTGCTTTTTTCTCTTTACCTAAATTAATTTTTACTGATCCTTTTTCTAAATAAGATTTTATTACTAGTTTTTCCCCTTCTTTTACAGTTACACCAATGTTGCCGCCGCTTCCTTTACCTGCTCTTTTTAGTACGATACTATTAATGTGGAATTGTGCACTTCCTCCAGTATTAAGTACATATATTCCTCCGCTAATTACTAAAATAACAGCAACTAAAACTACTCCTATAATTATCTTTATTTTTTTACTCATGTCTATCCCCCCAATCAAATATTTTTCTACTCTATATATTCTATATTGACAAGCGAAAATCCTGCTTTATTATTTCTGAATTTTTTCTCCTTATTGGCTAAAAAACTAATAAGGAGTTTTTATTACTCAAAAAGAAGGATTTATTGATATCCATGTAGAATAATAGATTAGGAAGTGGGTGTATTTTATGATTTTTAGATTGGGGGATTGATACACATGGCAAAAAACAAAAAGCTATTAAAAAGAGTGTGTATTATACTACTTATAGCCACTATAATTGGGGTGATGATATTTTTGTTTAAAGGAAAAAATGAAACAAATGTGGCTAATAGAATAAATACAAAAGAAATAACTTTAGGTGATATAAATGTCAAAATATCAGGAAGTGGCGTTATAGAGCCACTAGAAAGATATGCTATAACTCCATTGGTGTATGGCACTATAGAAGAGTGTAATTTTAATGAAACAGATTTAGTGAAAAAAGATGATGTGCTATATAAATTTGAATCGTTTACAGTAGAAAACTCTATAAAGAAGATGCAAAACAATATAGATAAATTAATAATAAATCAAAATAAGTTAAAAGAGAATTTAGAAAGAACTGATGTATATGCAACTCATAGTGGTCGGATTAGCGGATTTGTTGTGAAAGAAAATGAAAATGTAGCTACTGCATCAGTTGGAAAAATAATAGATGATAGTTATTTTGTGGCAGAGGTTTTTTTCAATAAAGCACAAATAGATGAGATGTATGTGGGGCAAGATGCTATTGTTGTAATACCTGAGTTGATGGAGGATAATATTAGTGGAAGAATTTCTAAAATAAGTAGTGATTTTATTCCAGATAAAAAAGGTATTAGTCTTTATAGTGTTGAAATTACAGTTGATAAAAAAATGAGTGTACCAGAGGGTACATTGGCATATGGTATTGTAGATGATATAGAAAGTGTTGGTGGTAATATAAAAGAATTTGAAAAATATTCTATTGTCCCAGAGATATCAGGTAAAGTAAAAGAGGTGTATGTTTCAAATAATGATTATGTAAAGAAGGGGCAGAAACTTTTCAAAATAGATGAAGATACATATAAACGTTCTATAACTGAAGGAGAAATAGATTTAAAAAGTGCGTATCTTTCATTAGAAGAAACTAAAAAGAATTTGGAAGATTATAGCATAAAATCACCAATAGATGGTGTTGTATTATCTAAAGAATATAAAAAGGATGATTCAATAGATTCAAATTCTAGAGGAACGACATTGATGGTTGTTGCGAATATGTCTAAAGTTAAATTTGATATGGAAATAGATGAACTAGATATTGCTAAAGTAAAAAAGGGACAAGATGTTGAAATAACAGCAGAGGCTTTAGAAGGAAAAATTTTTACAGGAAAGGTTACATCGGTTGCAGAAGAAGGAACTTCTACTAATGGAGTTACAAATTATATAGTTCAGGTCACAATAGATGAACCAGGAGAATTGAAATCTGGTATGAATGTTGATGCAATTATAATTATAGAAGACAAAAATAATATTTTAGTAGTTCCTAGTTTGGCAATCAATAAGGAAGGTACAAAATATTATGTTGATGTGTATTTAGAAGATAGTGAAAAAACAGAGAAGAGATATATTGAGATTGGAGTAAGTGACAATTCTAATGTTGAAGTTTTAAGTGGTTTAAAAAAGGGTGAGAAAGTTGTAGTAAATAGTTCAGGTAGCTTATTTGACTTTACCAATATAAGTAACATGAAAAATGATGCAAAAGAACAACGTCAGAATATGATAAGTGGCATGTCTGGAGGAGGTATGTATAACAGAGGAGGCTCTAGATAAATTAGAAAGGAGTGAAAAGAATGGCGATACCTTTGATAAGAATAGAAAATGTTATAAAGACCTATAGAATAGGAAATATTGTGGTTAATGCGTTGGATGGTGTATCTTTAAATATATATGAAAAAGAGTTTGTGTCAATTGTTGGTCCATCAGGTTCAGGTAAATCAACTTTTATGAATATGTTGGGGTGTTTAGATGTACCAACTAGTGGTAAGTACTATATAAAAGAAGAAGATGTTTCAAAGATGTCAGAAGATGAGTTGGCAGTACTTAGAAATAAAACGATAGGTTTTATTTTTCAAGGATTTAATTTATTAAATAAATTGACAGCATATGAAAATGTGGAACTACCTCTAATATACCAGGGTATATCCTTTAATAAAAGAAAAACCATGGTAATTGAGGCACTAGAAAGAGTTGGATTAAAAGATAGATTAAATCATAAACCAACAGAATTATCTGGAGGCCAACAGCAAAGAGTCGCTATAGCTAGAGCACTATCAGCAAAGCCTCCTATAATATTAGCAGATGAACCTACAGGAAACTTAGATTCGAAATCTGGATTTGAAGTAATGAATATGTTAAAAGAATTAAATAATGATGGAAAAACAGTTATACTAATAACTCATGATAATGATATAGCTAAAAAAGCCGGAAGAATTGTAAGAATAGCGGATGGAAAAATAACACTAGATACAAAAAGCGATAACATAAAAAGCGAGGTGATTACGCAGTGAATGCTTTTCAGTCAGGCAAAATGGCAATAAAAAGTATTCTTAGCAATAAAAAAAGGGCAATTCTTACAATGCTAGGTATAGTTATAGGGATAGGTTCAGTTATAGGGATAACTGGCATAATACAAGGTGTCACAAATAATATAACTGAAGAATTTGATAGTATAGGGGCAAATATTTTGTCAGTTTCAATAAGAGGAAGAAGTAACAGTAATAGAAAAATTACCTATGCAAAATTAAAGCAATTTGAAGAGGACAACAATGACATAATAAAAGCTGTACTTCCAACCGCTTCTGGAAGTGTGACAATGAAGTACAAGAATAATAGCGAGAAATCTACATTAGAGGGGATTTTGCCAGCTTATGAAGAGGCAAAAGATACGCATGTTGATTATGGCAGATTTATAAATGATTTAGATGTATCACAAAAAAGGAATGTGGCATTAATAGGTTCATATATAAATAAAGAGTATTTTAAAGATGTAAATGCTATTGGGGAAAATATAAAAATAAATGGTCAAATATACGAAGTGGTAGGAGTTGTTGAAGAAAAATCCACAAGTGGAAAAAATTCAATAGACAACAAAATATTTATTCCATATAAATCTGCAGTTAGACTTCTTAAAAACGCTAATATAAGTTCTTTTTCTATTTGGGTTGACACAACTGATGATATATCAGAAGCAAAAAATAGAATAGAGACATTTTTATATAGTATTTATTCAGATGAAGATGCGTATTTTATACTCGATCCAAAGGAAATATTAAATGCATTAGAAAAGATTTTGGATATATTAACTGCAATGTTTGCTGGTATAGCTGGTATATCATTGGTAGTAGGTGGAGTTGGAATAATGAATATTATGCTAGTTTCTGTAACTGAAAGAACTAGGGAAATAGGTATAAGAAAGGCAATAGGTGCGTCAAAAAGAAGTATAATGATGCAGTTTTTATTAGAAGCAGGTTTATTAAGTGGTATTGGAGGGGTAGCAGGAATTTTATTAGGACATGTATTAGCAAATGTTGTAGGAGGATTAATGGATATACAGTCGCAAGTTACGGCTAAAAGTATAACTATAGCTGTTTTATTCTCTGTAGGGATAGGAATGTTTTTTGGATGGTCACCAGCTAATAAAGCTGCTAATTTAAAACCAATTGAAGCATTAAGAACAGAATGATATATAATAGAAAGGGTGATATAACCGTGAAAACAAAAAAATGTGTAGTGTTTCTGGTAAGTATTATCTTTAGTATCATGTTTTTTTATAACATTTCATTTGCAGAGTTTTCTGATATAAAAAACAATAAATACAGGTTATCAATAACTAAGATGCAAGAATTAGAAATATTAAATGGTATTGAAAAGGATAAGTTTTTGCCGGATGGTAAAGTCACAAGAGAGCAATTTGCAACTATTATTATAAGGGCTTTAGACTTTCAAGATAATATTAATAATCAAAAATCAGTTTTCCCTGATGTGGACACTAAAAGATGGTCGGCAGGATATATAAATGAGGCATATACTCGTAATTTAATTACAGGGAAAAGTGATGGATTATTTTATCCAGAGGAAAATATAACATTTGGACAAGTTTGTACTATTTTGGTAAAAACATTAGGGTATAATGAGTTGGATGGTGTATGGCCAAGTAATTATGTAAATAAAGCGAATGATTTAGATATAACAAAAGATTTAAAAATAAATTCTTTTGATGATGTAAGACGAGATGAATTAGCACAAATCATAAATAATTTTTTAAACACAAAAATGAAAGATTCTACTATGACAGTAGCAGAAATGTACGGTATATATATAGAAGATATAGTGACCGGGAATTCAATAACAATTGACAGTTTAAAAGAAAACCAAATAGTTACAGTAAATCATGGGATATTAGATAATGATAGTGGCAAAAATAATTTGAATTTAGGAGAAAAGTACGATTTTGTTTTAGAAAATGGTGTTATTGTAAAAATAATAAGTTTAGATAACAAAGTAGAAAAGTTTAATGTTATAAATTATAAAGATGGAAAAATTAGTGATAAGAATGGGGAGATATTACTAAGTGCTAAATACACTTATTATAATAATGGTTATAAAATAAATTTTGATAAGTTGTATGAAGTGTTGAAGATAAATTCTTCAATAATATTTTTATACGATAGCAAAAATGAATTATTAGTGGAGGCTGTTACAGTTATAGATCCTATATATAGTAAACCTATTATAGTAGGAAATGAAGAATATACTTTAAAGAAAGAATATTCTATACTAAAAGATGGAAAATATATAAAGTCAAATGATATAGAGGATAGAGATGTTATATATAAAGTGGATAGTTATTTAAATAATAGTAGTTATTATGAAGTAGTTCAAAATAATGTTCAGGGAGAATTAACGGGTATATCTAGAAATAAGGTTGCAGCATTTAGTCTCGAAATAGATAATGTTGCGTATCCTATAAGTAAGTATATGCCTATTGAAAAGCTAGTTAAAACTAGTTATGGTGGCTATACAGTTTCGGACAAGGTTTGTGCAATTTTAGGATATGATGGAAAGGTTATAGATTTAATGGACAGAGGAATAAAGAGTGGAAAATATGAAAAGGTAAGAATTTTAGGAAATAGTAGGAGCATAACTACTTTAGAAAAAAATCAAGTGGCAACAGAAAAAGGTGTATATTATGTTTTAGATGGGTTAAAGGAATTATTAGTAGGCGTGAAATATGAAGTAATTATAGACGGGGATACTATTGTAAAAGTAGGGAATGAAGAACGAAATCAAATAGGTGTGACAGTAAGAAATATTGATGACAACAAAATAACATACAACGAGGGCAGAATTATGTCATTATCAAAAAATACAATATATTATTATAATGGAGAGATTCTTCCTTTTAAAGATATAGGACAAACGTTAAAATATAATTCATCAATAATTTTCATATATAACGAAAATGAAACAGGGTATGAGTATGCTATAATTATAGATCCTGTATATTCAAAGCCTGAATTTGTTGTAGGGTTTGATGCATACCAAAAGTTAAATGTTGGAGATATTTCTTTTTCAAGAGATATACCAGTTATAATAGATAGTGAAACAACAGATGTATACGATATAGAAAACGAAACTGTTATGTATAAGGTGAGCAATTATTGGGGTGAGAATGAATATTTATTGATATTAAATACAAAAATTTCAGGTACAATAGAAGAATTTATTCCATCTAGACTTAATGTTAATTCAATAAAAATAAATGTTAATGGACAAAGTAAAGTATATGGATTTAGTGAATATTTTGACATTAATATATTAACAAACAATAGAGAACTAAATCAATATAAGAAAGGTGCAGTAATAAATGTATATTTAGATAAAGATGAAAAAATAGTTCACATAAGATAAATTAAGAGAGGATGATTTTATGAAAAAAATTTTAGGTGTAATATTATTAGTTTTGTTATTTGGATCCAAATTAGCGTTTGCACATTCTTATTATGTATCACCAAAAGGTAATGATAAAAAGTCTGGTACAATAACGGAACCATTTAAAACAATTCAGAAAGCATTAGATGTGGCAAATAAGGGAGATAATGTATATATACGTGAAGGTGTATATAATGAACAGCTTACAATAAAATCATCAGGTACAGAAAACTCCCCTATAGTTATTAGAAATTATGAGAATGAATCAGTTGTGATAGATGGAAAAAATAAAGATACGAAAAACTCATATGGAAATATAGCATTGTTGTCAATAATAAATAATAGTTATGTACAAATAAAAGGACTTGAATTTAGAAATTTATCTACAACAACCAAACATGTTGTACATGGGATAACTGTCATGGGATATGGTGATGGAGTCTCTATAAAAAATTGTAAAGTACATGATATAAAAGCAAAAAATCCAGATGGTAAATCTAATGGACATGGGATTTCAGTTTATGGTTATGATTCAAGCAAACCAATATCCAATATCAAAATAGATGGTAATGAAGTATATAATTGTGTGTTAGGGAGTAGTGAAAGTGTAGCTTTAAATGGAAATGTTAAAAACTTTAGTGTAACAAATAATAAAATACATGATAATGACAATATAGGTATAGATTTTATAGGGCATGAAAATATAGCAAAGCCAGATTCTACAAAGGACAGAGTAAGAAACGGTGTTTGCCAAGATAATTATATATATAATATAACTAGCATAAATAATCCAGCATATAAAGGACATGCATCGGCAGGGGGTCTATATGTAGATGGAGGAAGGGACATAGTAATAGAAAGAAATATACTCAAAAATTGTGATGTGGGCATATCAATTGCAAGTGAACATAAGGATAAAGATGCAAAAAATATTATTATAAGAAATAATCTTGTTGTAGATTGTAATTCATACGCTGGTATAATCTTTGGTGGTTCATCTAGCGAAAATGGTGTAGCAATAAACACAAAAATATACAATAACACTGTGTATAATTGCAAATCTGGTATAGTAATTCAAAATGCAAACAGTAGTACAAATGAAGTCAAAAATAATATAATATATAAATGTTCAAGAAACACAATATATGGCAAAGTGGGTAAAAATATTATTTCAAATAATTTAACAGATAATCCGTCATTTGTTGATGAAGAAAAAGGCAACTTCAGATTAAGAGAAAATTCAATAGCAATAGATAAAGGGGTAGATGTAGAATGTGGAGAATATGATTTAGACAAAAATATGCGTATATATAATGGAACAGTAGATATTGGATGTTATGAATATATAAAAAAGTATAAAGAAATAAATATAGATGGATTAAGCAAAGACTGGAAAGATATAAAAAGTATAAAGACAGAAACTGATGGCAATTTAAGAGAATTGAAAGCATATAAAGATAACAAATATTTATATGTATGTGTGATAGGTACTAAGATAGACAGTTACCCTAATACGCAATTATATATAAATGTGGATGATAATACTAAAACAGGATTTGGTCAAGATGGCATAGACTATTTGATTGAAAATGATGGATTGTATAAATATGCAAAAAAATATGGGATGGATTGGGATTTTTCAAAGATAGATAAAGTAGATGGATACAAAAAAACAGATAGTTGTATAGAATATAAAATAAAACTTGAAAATATGAAAAATTTAGGGAATACTATAAAAATAAAAGTAGTATTGTTAAATAAAAATTGGAATAGTGTGTGTCAAATACCAAAAACAGGAGTTGTTACATTTAAATAACAAGTTTAGAATGAACCTAATTACTAGACAAAAGTTTAGTAATTAGGTTTATTTTTTTACTATAAAGAAAATACATTTTATAGAATTTTTGGAAAATAACATAAAACATAGAATTAAAATATATTGTAATTTGGTTTCACATCTGATAGAATATAATAGATGTCACAAAAAATAGGAAGGAGTGTGTGATATACATGATGGATGACGAATTAGAAAAAGATAAGTTTGAAGAAAGTGAAGATGATATATCAAATAGTTATGAAGGATTAGGAAATGATATAGATAAAGAAGATGTGGATGATTTTATTGAAAAGTTGGACAAAGTTGATTTAGATAATTCTTATGATGAAGAAGCTTTAAAAAATAGAGAATCAGATGAAGAGATTTTGGAAGATGGAAAATCAGAAGAAAGTGAAAATAATTTTGAAAAAGAAGACATAGAATATGATAGAAGTTTTGAGTTTGATTATAGAGGATATATGTCGGAACCTAAAAACATTGAGTATAATAACGAAGTAGAAGAGGAAGAAAATAAAGAAGAAGTTAGTTCATGTGATGATGTTAAAAAAGAGAGGAAAAATGGAGTTCTTAGCACAGTAGTTATTTCTTTTTGTGTAAGTTTTTTTGTATGTTGCTTGTTTGTTGTTGGAGCTGTCTTTGGTACACCATATTTGAAAGAGTTTAACAATAAAGAAACCGAAGAGGCATTTAAAACTTACAAAAATATTACAATAGAGAGTACATCAGATGAATTAATAGCAGAAGTTGCGGAAAAGGTGGGACCTAGTGTTGTTGGTATAAAAACTACTATATCAACGAGGGATTGGTTTTTCGGATTAACCGAGTCTAATCCATCAGGTTCAGGATCAGGAGTTGTTTTTAAAGAAAATGGCTATATTTTGACTAATAATCATGTAATAGAAAATGCATTAGATACAGGAACTAACAACATAAATGATAATTGTAAAATAGAAGTAATATTACCATCTAAGATAGATAAAGTATATGAGGCAAAAGTTGTAGGAAGGGATCCTAAGACAGATTTGGCAGTTTTAAAGATAGAGAAAAAAGGCTTAAGTGCTATTGAGTTTGGGGATTCAGACAAATTAAGAGTAGGAGAGACTGCTATTGCAATAGGAAATCCTGGAGGACTAGAATATATGGGGTCAGTTACATCAGGTATAATAAGTGGTTTAAATAGGACACTTGCTCTAGAAAATGGTAGAGAATTAAAATTAGTGCAGACTGATGCTGCTATAAATCCAGGTAATAGTGGTGGAGCTTTAGTGAATGCTAAAGGACAATTAATAGGAATAAACACAGTAAAAATAGCTGGTTCTGAATATGAGGGCTTAGGTTTTGCTATTCCGTCAAACAAAGTGAAAGAGATATGTGATAGTTTGGTGAAATTTAAATATGTAAAAGGTAGACCTTTAATTGGAATAATGATTGACCTAAGATATACTGAGAGTGTAGCTAAAAGAAATAATATGCCAGTAGGTGTGTTTGTTGCAAGTGTTGAGTTGTTAAGTTCTGCTTATAGAGCTGGTATAAAAGAAGGAGATATAATTACAGAGTTTGGGGATGTAAAAGTAAAAAATATAAATGAGTTAAATAAAGAGAAAGATAAATATAAATCAGGTGACGAAGTTAGAGTTAAGATATATAATAGTTCAACTAGAAAAACAAAAACAGTAAAAATAAAACTAGGTGAAGATGTAGGTACTATTTCATAAGGACTATGTATTTTGAAATTTTGTTTTGTATATGTTTGTAATATGAGAACTTATAACTTCCATAGCTTTAGCCTGTGGGAGTTATTTAATTTTTTTATAAAAGTTAATAGTAAAAAGGGGGAGTTTATATGAAGATATTGTTTGTAACACCAGAAGTAGCACCTCTTGCGAGGACAAATAATTTAGCAGATTTTTCATATTATTTGCCACAGCATTTAATAAATCAAGGTGTTGACGTTAGAATTGTAACACCTTTGTATAAATCTTCTAATTTAAAGAAAACACAGACACTAGACGATTTCGGAATCAATATGTTTAACAGAGTAGAGACATGTATATTAAAGAAAGTTAATATAAATAAAATGGTTGTGTATTTAATACAAAACTATCAATATTTTGAAAGAGATTTTATGTATGCTTATGATGATGATTGCGAAAGATTTGCCTTTTTTTCAAAAGCAGTAATTCATATGTTAAAGCATATAGATTTTAAGCCAGATGTTATACATTTAAATGATTGGAATAGTGCTGGGGTTAGTATAATTTTAAATGAAAAAAGTAACTTAGATAAATTTTATAAAAACATTGCAATCACTTATACTATACATAATTTAGGATATCAAGGGATTTGTTCTAGAGGTTTTTTAAAGGTTTTAGGTGTAGGGGATAGTGTTTTTGATATAAAAAAAGCGGAGTATTATAATATGATAAATCATATGAAAATAGGAATTATATATTCTGATGTAGTTACAACAGTAAGTAAATCTTATGCAAAGGAAATACAAACTAGAGATTTTGGCAATGGACTAGATGGAATTTTAAGAAGTAGAGAAAAAGATCTTTTTGGAATTATTAATGGAATAGATTATAAAAAATTTAATCCTAAGATTGATGATGTATTAAAGAAGAATTATGATTCAGGGAATTTAGAATCAAAAGCTTTCAATAAAACTTTTTTGCAGGATAAATTAAATTTACCAAGAAAAGACGTTCCAATAATAGTTTTTGCGGCACCTCTCACAGATGAAAAAGGTGTTGAGCTATTGTTAGAATCTATAGATGATATTTGTGAGAATGATGTACAACTTGTGATAATTGGAATAGGGAATGCTGTGTATGAGTATTCACTAAAGTTTGCCATGTCTAAGTATAAATATCAAATTTTCACCTTAATAGGTGAAGATGAAGAATTGCTAAGACAAGTATTTGCGGCAGGTGATATATTTTTAGCTCCATATAGATGGGAGCCTAGTGGAGTAAATGAGTTAATAGCAATAAGATATGGACTTATTGTGGTGGCAAGAAATATAGGGTTGCTGAAAGATTGCGTAATAGACCAAGAAAAACGAAATGGATATGGATATATGTTTGATAAATTTTCTAAAGATAGTATGTTGGAGGAATTAAAAAAAGCTATAGAATGTTACGGAGATAAAAAACAGTGGAATACTATGGTGAAAAGAGCACTTAAGGCAAACTTTTCATGGAGTAATACAGCAAAAGAGTATAAAAATATATATTCTATAGCCATTAAAAATAGGGAGAAAAGTTTTGATGAATGAGAGAAAGAATTTAGTAAAACAGATATTTAATTCTTTAAAAAAAGAATATGGTGATGTTAGATGTACATTGATATATAAAACGCCGTTAGAATTGCTTATTGCAACGTGTCTTGCGGCGCAATGTACAGATGCTAGAGTAAATATAGTTACAAAAGAGTTGTTTTTAAAATACAAAAGTGCAAGTGATTTTGCCAATGCAGATTGTAATGAATTAGAGCAATATATAAAATCTACTGGTTTGTATAAAAATAAAGCTAAGAATATAATAAGTGCATGCAAAACATTGGTAGATAAGTTTGATGGTAATGTGCCTAATAATATGGATGATTTATTAACACTTGCTGGGGTTGGTAGAAAGACAGCTAATTTGATATTAGGAGAAGTATTTGGAAAAGATGCCGTTGTTGTTGATACACATTGTATTAGATTAACAAACAGAATTGGACTAACAAAAAATAAAGATGCAACCAAAATAGAGAATGATTTAAAAAAAATAATTGATGGAGAAAAACAATTAGAATTTTGTCATCTGATGGTAGCTCATGGTAGGAATATATGTAAAGCAAGAATACCATTGTGTAGCGAATGTGTTATACATGATGTTTGCAAAAAAATAATATAAGGAAACATTGAGCAACTAAATAATACTTTACAGTATTAAAAATTAGTTGTATAATACCGATATGCTAATTTTTGCATACGGCTAAAAAAGAAAAATGTGTTGGTAGGTTGTGATTTTTAGGAGGAGTTTTTTATGGGTAAGAAAAAAAGAGCTGAGAAAAAGAACAGTTCACCATCTTACATAAGAAGTTACATAAATAGAGTAGTAAAAATGTTATTTATATTTACTGTAACTTTATCTATAACAGTTGGTAGTATTTTAGGTGGGGCTTTTATTGGTTTTATAAAATCAACAGATCCAATTAGTCCTGATATGTTAAAATTGAAAGGATTTACATCAAGCATTTATGATTGTAATGGAAATTTTGTGATGAATTTAACTGCAGGTACAAATAGGGAAGTTGTAGATATAAAAGAAGTTCCGCAGTATTTAAAAGATGCATTTGTTGCGATAGAGGATAAGAGATTTTATAAGCATAATGGTATTGATTTAAAAAGATTGGCTGGAGCTGTAATAAATTATTTTAAGCACTCGGGTGGTACTTACGGAGGTAGTACTATAACACAACAGGTTGTAAAAAATGTAACAGGTGAAAAAGAGCATTCTATAAAGAGAAAAATACAAGAACAGTGGAGAGCTATAAATTTAGAAAAGAATCTTACAAAAGAGGAAATATTGGAAGTATATATGAATTTAATATATATGGGTGAAAATTGTTATGGTGTTCAGTCTGCATCTAAGATGTATTTTGGAAAGCCAGTATCAGAGTTAACACTAGCACAATCGGCGAGTCTTGCTGGTATAACTAATTTGCCAAGTAAGTATGATCCTTTTACCAAAAACGGTAAAGAAAATAATTTAAAAAGGCAAAAAGTAATACTAAAAGAAATGCTAGACTTAGGGTTTATAACTAAAGATGAATATGAAAAAGCTAAGGTAGAGGATGTTTGTTTTGTTGAAAAAAACAGTGGTATTTTCAACAAAGAGGTGCAACCATATTTTGTGGATCAGTTGGTTAAGGACTTGAAAGAAGACCTTATGAAAAAAGGATATTCTGCAGAAATGGCAAAACAGGTAATATATAATAATGGGTTAAAGATTTATTCAACTATTGACTTGAATGTTCAAAAGAGTTTGGATAAAGTATTTGAGGATGAAAGGAATTTCCCTATTGTGAGTAGTAGAAAAGGAAAACCACAGGCGGCTATGGTAATATTAGATGCTAAAACAGGTGAGATTAGGGGAATGACTGGTGGTATAGGGAAGAAAAAAGATTTGCCTGGTATGCCTCTTAATAGGGCAACAGCAATACAAAGACAACCAGGTTCTACATTTAAGCCTATTTCTGTGTATGGTCCAGCAATAAATGAGGGTATAATTAATGCAGCTACTGTTATTGATGATGTGCCAGTTTATATGTTGGGGGGCTCTGAACTTTATCCACATAATGCTAATAGAAAATATAATGGATTAACAACTATAAGAGAAGGTGTTATGAAATCTGTCAATGTAGTTGCTGCTAGGGCTTGGAAAGAACATTTAGGAGCAGATTTATCATTGGATTATTTAAAGAAAGTGAACATAGATAGAAGTAATGAGAGATATGTATCATTAGCATTAGGTGGACTTAAGGAGGGTGTAAATCCTTTGCAAATGGCATCAGCTTACTTGCCGTTTGTGAATAAAGGAGAATTTTGTGAGGCAAAGACATATACAAAAGTTTGTGACAAGGATGGAAATGTTTTAATAAATAAAGAAACAAGAAAGAAAAAAGTTTACAGTGAAAATGCCGCTTATGTGATGACTAATATATTGCAAGATGTTCCAAGAAGGGGTACAGCGTATCCTAAGGGAATTATAAGAAAAGGACAAATAGAGTCAGCTGGTAAGACTGGTACAACAAGTAATAATAGAGATAAGTGGTATGTAGGTTATACTCCATATTATATAGGTGTAACCTGGTACGGATATGATAAAAATTCTATATTAGGCCATGAAGAATATGGAAAGGCGTTAGACATATGGAATAAAGTAATGGAAGATGTACATAAAGATTTAGAACCAAAGAAATTTGAAAAACCTGAAACTGGTATAGTAGAAAGAAGAATTTGCAAATGCTCAGGAAAACTTGCAACTGATTTGTGTTATCACGATCAAAGGGGAAGTATGGTTGTAAATGAAATTTTTGTTGAGGGAACAGAACCAAAAGAAGGAGATTATTGTGATGTGCACGTAAAAGTAAAAGTTTGTACTGAAAGCAACGGTATGCAAAATAGAGATTGTTTGGCGAATGACTTTTGCCCAAATACAGAAGAGAAGATATATATAAAAAGACCAGAACCATATATACCAAAGCAGGCTGGAGAACCAGCTCCAAAAGATAGAGGATATGAGGTTCCAACTAATAAATGTAAGGTGCATGAAGTAGAAAATAATAGGATAAATATTTTTAGCGGTTTAGATGATGCAATACGAAGTATTAAGGAACGAAAAGAGAATGAAGCAGGATGATTTTTATAGAAAGGGTAGTTTTAATATGTTATTGGCAAATGAATGGAAAGAGTACGAATTAATAGATACAGGTTATGGAGAAAAACTAGAGAGGTGGAATAACGTAGTATTAAGAAGACCAGATCCTCAGGTTATATGGCCAATGGAAGATAAAAGAAAATGGAAATTGGCACATGCAGTATATCATAGAAGTAAAAGTGGCGGAGGATATTGGGAGTATATTAAAAAGGTACCTAAAAGATGGACTGTAAGTTTTAAAGATTTAAAGTTTTATGTAGAGCCAACAGGGTTTAAGCATACGGGATTATTTCCAGAGCAAGCTGTAAATTGGACTTGGATGATGAGAAAAGTAGAAGAAGCAAAGCGTCGGGTGAAAGTATTAAATTTGTTTGCGTATACAGGAGGAGCTACGGTTGCCCTAGCATCAAAAAATGCAGAGGTTTGTCATGTTGATGCATCCAAAGGTATGGTTACTTGGGCTAAACAGAATATAGAATTATCTGGGTTGAAAGATAAAAAAGTTAGGTTTATAGTGGATGATTGTTTAAAGTTTATTCAAAGAGAACATAGGAGAGGGAATAAATATGATGCAATAGTTATGGATCCTCCGTCTTATGGTAGGGGGCCAAAAGGGGAAATATGGAAAATAGAAGATAAATTATTTGAGTTTGTAGAAGAATGTTTAGGCATATTATCGGATAAACCTTTGTTTTTTTTGATTAATTCATACACGACAGGTTTTTCGCCAAATGTTATAGCTAATATTTTAAATGTAACGGTTAACAAAAAATTTAAAGGAAAGGTATCATCGGGTGAGATTGGGATTCCAGTTTCTAATTCCAGTTTAGTGTTGCCTTGTGGTATTTATGGAAGATGGGAAAGATGATGAATATAATTTATGAAGACAATCATTTGTTGGTAGTAGAAAAACCATTTGATGTATTATCACAAAAAGACAACACAAATGATCCAGACATGGTGGAGATGCTAAAAAAATATTTAAAAGATAAATATAATAAAAAGGGAAATGTTTATTTAGGATTAGTGCACAGATTAGATAGACCTGTTGGTGGTGTTATGGTTTTTGCCAAAACATCTAAAGCGGCTGTAAGACTGTCTGAAGCTATTAGAAATAATGAGTTTAAGAAAAGATATTTAGTTACTATAAATGGCAAGATGGATAAAAAAGAAGGTGTACTTTGCGATTATTTGTTAAAGGACAAAAGAACTAATATGGTTTTTGTGGTTAGTGACAAGACAAAAGGTGCAAAAAAATCCATTTTGAAGTATAAAGTTTTACAAGAGGTTAACGGACTAAGTTTACTTATTGTAGAATTAGTGACAGGTAGATCTCATCAAATAAGGGTTCAGTTTAGTAGTAGAGGGAATCCTTTGTATGGAGATCAAAGATATGGTGGTAAATTTTCAAAAGTAGGACAAAGAATTGCTTTATGGGCGTATGAGGTGGAATTTATACATCCTACAAAAAAAGAGGTTATGAAGTTTAATTTGAAGCCGAAGTATAATATGCCATGGAGTTTATTTACTTTATTATGGTAAGATTTGTCTTAATGTATAGATTAAAAGGATTGGAGAATGGGTCTTAGGAATATGGGGAAATTACAATTGATAGCTACGACTGTTTTTGGACTAGAGGCAGTAGTGGCAAGAGAATTAAAATGGTTAGGTTATGAAGATCAGTTTGTTGAGAATGGGAAAGTGACGTTTAGTGGTGATTTAAGAGCCATAGCCAAAACTAATATATGGTTAAGGTCAGCAGAGAGAGTACTAATTAAACTAGGAGAATTTAATGCTAGTACATTTGAAGAATTATTTTGTGGGACAAAGGATATACCGTGGGAAGATTGGCTACCCATGGATGCAAATTTTCCTGTAGAAGCTAAATCTATTGATTCAAAGTTGTTTAGTATATCAGATTGTCAAGCTATTGTAAAAAAGGCTATAGTAGAAAGGTTAAAGACAAAGTATAAATGCAGTTGGTTTAGTGAATCAGGCTCTCGGTATAAGGTTGGAGTTTTTATATTAAAAGACAGAGTAACACTTACAATAGATACAAGTGGAGTAGGACTTCACAAAAGAGGATACAGAAAATTAGTAGGTGTAGCTCCTATAAAAGAAACTATAGCTAGTGCTATATTGCATATAAGTTATTGGAAAGAGGATAGGGCATTAATAGATCCGTTTTGTGGCACAGGAACATTTCCCATAGAAGCTTGTATGATGGCATTAAATATAGCACCAGGATTAAATAGAGACTTTGACGCTGAAAAATGGGAAAATATTCCCGAGAGTATATGGAAAGAAGAGAGGGAACTTGCAAAAAGTGTAATAAAAAATGATTTAGATGTAAGAATAAGTGGTGTGGATATTGATGAAGATGCTATAAGTCTTGCGAGGTATCATGCAAAATTAGCTGGTGTAGAAGATAAAATTCATTTACAAAGAATGTCTATGAGGGATATAAGTTCTAGATATAAATATGGAAGTATAGTGTGCAATCCACCTTATGGTGAGAGAATAGGCGAGCAGAATGAACTTAAAAGATTATACAAAGATATGGGGAAAATATTTAGAAAGTTTGATACTTGGTCATATTATATAATTTCGTCAATGCAAAATTTCGAAAAACTTTTTGGAGCAAAAGCAAATAAAAAAAGAAAGTTATATAATGGAAGAATTCAATGTAATTTATATCAATATTTTGGTGAAAAGCCTCAAAAAAAATTATCTAAAGAAAGAGGGTGAAATTGATGATAGAAGATTATATTCAAACTATATCAGAGAAAGTGATAAAAAATAAGGATTTTTTGCTAGTAAATAATGCAAGATATTGGGAAGGCTATACCAAAAAAAGAGTTTTTTTTATGAAAAATTGTGGAAGTAATTTTGTTTTATTAGAGATATATAATTTAGCGGAATATGAAGAAGACGAATTAGAAAATGAGATATCTGAGAAAAAGGAAAATTTACAAAAGATATTAAATAGTCCAGTTGAATACAAAATATTTAAAGTTTTTATAAGTGATTTTGATGTATCAGATAAAACTATTGATTTAATAAAGAGTATACAAGTTCACGATGTATCAATAAAAAAATTTGTAAACTCTATATATATTAATTTAAATAATGATGAGGTCAATTGTTATTTTGATAGAAATTTCCCAGATGGAGGTATAGTAGAAGTATTAATTGAGACTTTAGACAATAAAAATTGGTCAAAATATGATGAAAATCGGATTTTTGAAATAGATAGAGAAAAGCAAAAAGATTATAGAGTAAGTATTGTATCTGTTAGATCAATAGCTGTTTATACAATTATAGCGCTTAATGTATTAGTGTATATTGTAGCGAAAATGAAATGCTATGAAAATAACGTAAGTTATTTTGAGGTTATGAAAAGTTTTGGAATTATGGATGGTGATTTAATAAGAAAGGGTGAATATTTTAGGTTACTTTCGCCTGTATTTTTACATGGAGGCATAATACATTTATTTATCAATTGTTATTCTTTAATGGCAATTGGACCTATTTGTGAAAAGATGTATGGTAATTTAAAATTTTTGATAATATATTTATTAAGTGGTATAGGTGGATTTATATTTAGTTTTGCACTTACAAATAGTTTAAGTTTAGGTGCCTCTGGTGCTATATTTGGAATAGTAGGAGCGTTGTTATATTTTGGGGTACAAAAACCTGTGGCATTTAAAGCTATGTTTGGTACATTTTTAATAGGTGTAACTATATTAAACTTAGCTTTCGGATTCTGTGTAGATGATATTGACAATTTTGGACATATAGGCGGACTAATTGCTGGATTTTTATTAGCGGGGATATTGAGATATTCTGAAGAAGATAGATTTAATATAAGAAGTATTTGTTTGATAATACTAGCTGTCATATTTGGTGGACTATTACATATGGGATTAAGATAAAGAGGCTTTTAGGGGGCATTTTATGAGAGTAAATATAAACAATGTAAATTTTGAAATTTCTGCAGTTTCTAAAAAGCAGTATCCAATTTCGGTGATACCAGAAATTGCGTTGGTTGGTAGGTCTAATGTGGGCAAGTCATCATACATAAATATGATGTTAAATAGAAAAAATATAGCAAGAACTAGTCAAACTCCGGGAAAGACTAGGGAAATTAATTTTTATAATATAGATAAGAAGTTATATTTTGTTGATTTGCCAGGGTATGGTTATGCGAAAGTTTCGAAAGAGAAACAACAACAATGGGGCAAATTTCTAGAAGAATATTTGAATGAAAGAGATCAATTAAAGTTAATAATTCACTTAGTTGACATAAGACATACACCAACAAAAGACGATGTTATTATGTCAGATTGGATAAAACAAAGAGATGTGAATTATATAGTATTAGCATCAAAACTTGATAAAATTTCAAAAAGTCAAGTAATGGCTAGAATAAGTGATATAAGAAAAACATTGAATATTCCAAAAGAAGTGGAAGTATTCCCGTATTCGGCAAATGATAAGAGCATAAGGGATGTAATATGGACAAAAATAGAAGCTAATATATTTTAAAAGGAGTTGATTTTTGTGCGATTTGTACATTATAGCAACGAAATAGCATTATTAGGGGACAAAGATGATGTATTGGCAAAAGTTACATTCCCTAAAGTAGGTGAAAATATAGTTAACGTAAATCATACATTTGTTGATGAAAGCTTAAGAGGGCAGGGAATAGCACAAAAATTAATGGAAGAATTGGTGAAGGATTTGAGTAGTACTAATAGAAAAGCGATTTTAACGTGTTCGTATGCTAAAAAATGGTTTGATAAAAATTCTGAGTACCAAAATATTGTTAGTCAAAAAGGAGATTAAGACTAAAAAGTACTATTTTGTGGAAGTTAGTAAAAAAAATATACCAAGCTAAATATGATTAGCTTGGTATAATATTTAGATTTAGTGCT
>JBGUYI010000152.1:0-13389 GCA_045118635.1 Acetivibrionales bacterium | reverse complement strand
AAATCTTAACTTTAAGCCTCTTCTATAGCATCTACTGGGCAGCTATCTTTTGCTTCATCTGCACTTTCTAATTCATTTTTAGGAACTACATCTTGAGTTGCTACTGCCACTCCTTCTTCACTCATTGAAAATACTTCTGGACATATAGATGTACATAAACCACATGAAATACATTTCTCATTCACATAATATCTCATTAATTTTTTCACCTCTAATTTTTGAAAATACACCAATATACATTTATATTGATATATTTTATTATGCCCATACAAGCCTCTATTCATTCATAACTTACTGAATTCCATAATATAATCATCTTTTAAATTATCCTCACAACACAAATCATTACTACACACCTTATTATTTATCTCTTTTATTTTTTTTTCTAGTTTTCTTAATTCATTTTCTAAAAGGCTTTGTGTTTTTCTTAATTCATCTAAATTAGCCCATATATAACTTTGCCCATTTTTTCGTTCTCCAGATCTTCCTATTTCCTCTCTTAATTTTTCTACTTGCTTCTTTAAGCTTGTAATTCTTTTATTTAAATTTCTAATTTCCATATCCAAGCTTATCCCCTCTTTTATCTTTTTTATACATCCCTCGTAGCCGTAAACTACAAATTTTCAAACAAAAGCATGAGTAAGTTACTACTACATATTAATCTTTAGAAAAATTTTGTAAATTGTCCTCTTTTTATTTCACTCACATTTGCTTCACTTTTAATGTGCTCCTTTTGTATTTTTTGTACTTTACTCTTCCCAAAATTATAATTTTTGTTTTTAGTTTTTTGGTTTGTTTTCTCTCTTATTTTTTCTTCTCTTTCTATAATTTTATATAATACATCAAATTCTTGCTTCTTTTCTCCTTCTTTTTCACTTGCTACTTTTTTAATAAACTTATGTAATACAGCAACTTCTTTTTCACTTTTACTTACTAGATACAAAATATTTTCTATCTTTTTACGAGTAGCCTCATACTGTTCTATCTTCATTATATGCTTTTTATAAATTTTTTCTTTATCTTGTAATTCTTCCTTTTTTTTCTTTATTTCATTTATTTTCTTAATTGTTTTATTTGTATCTGTCATTACCCAAAACTTAGACATATTATTTTTATCAATCTTCATATTATCTATTTCTGTTTGTAATTCTTCTGTAAAAGCTTTCACTATTTTTATAAATTCTTTCGCGTTATCATATTCAATCTTAATTTCCTTAAAAAAGTTTTTATCTTTAATATTTCCAAAATATACTCCTCTATTATGTATATCCTTTCTAAAATCATAAAAATCTTCATCTTTTAAAACCCTAAATAAATTTAAAACATCTCTATAACTACAAACTATTTCATCAAGTTCTAAAGATTTTCTTAGTTCTTTAACATTTTTATTTATTTCATCTTCGATAATTTCTTTAACTTTTTCTTTTAAATAATGTAAATCTTCACTATTTAATTTCCTTATCTTATCCATCATATTTTTACACTTATCATAAATACCACTGCAATTCCAATTATCAAATGTTAAATAATTTTCTAAATATAATTCTACATCTTTCTTATTTTGATCTTTTATTGCTTGTTCAATTTTCTCTTGTATCTCTTTTTCCCTGTCTTTTTTCTCTATCCTATTCCTCACTTTCAATACCTTTAATATTTCCTCTAATATTTTTTTATTGGCTTCACCAATATTATCTATATTTACTCCATTTTTAATTAAGAGATGTACCATTTTTTCATTTTTGCTATTACAAGCATTAATTAATGCCTTTGAATTTAAGCTATTTATGTCAGCTCCTTTATCTATCAAAAATTTTGCTAATTCAATTGCTCCACAACAATTTGAAAGTTGACAAACTACACTTAATGAGGTTTCATTCTTATCATTTATTATATTTATATCCGCTCCACACTCTAATAAAGTTTCAACCATATCCTTCTTTAATCTTCTGCATGCTACAATTAATGGTGTATCATTGTCAATATTATTTTTACTATTTACTTCAGCACCATTTTGTATTAGAAACTTTAAAAAATTCTCCATCTCTGCTCGATCTTTTTCATCATATTTTGCACAAACAAGACCAAGTACAGTATAACCAGAAAAATTTGAATTAATTATCTTATCAAAAACTGATTTTTCCAAAAAAGTTTTTGCTGTCTTTATTATGTTTTCCAAATTATTTATATCTAAATTTTTCTTTTGCGCCTCTATTCTTAAACTTTCACATATACTCTTTTCTGCGACATAACCTCCCCAAAAAGCTATATGCTCCTTATACCTTTTATTATCTTCTTTTATACATTCTAATATATACCCTCTACTGATAATTTCACTAGAAACTTCATTAACTAATTTTTTTGCTTTATCAACACCAAATTCTTTATAAGCATAGACCACTAAAAATCTTATTACGTCCATAACATCAGTTGTCCTATTTAAAGAGCAAACCTCATTTAATGCTAATTTCGTTTCATCATAATCCATATTACTTGCACCAAGTTTAAATAAATACATTGCTACGTCATAACTACATTTCGTGCAGGCATAAAACAATAAGCTACATTTTTGGTTCTTACCATCTTTATAACTTTGAATATCTGCATTAACCATATAATTAAAATATTCTTTTTTATTTTGAATTGTTGCCCTATTTTTTATATACTTTTCTATTGTTTCCAATGCTTTACTAGAATCTTTTCTTAACACCTTCTCACAACACACCCTTATAAAAATACTCCTTAATTCATATGGATTATCTCCTAATTGTTCTACTAAAACTTCAAATAATCTTTCATTTTTTCCTTCTCTTGCAACTTCACATATATAATCTATAAACTTACCAAAACCTATTTCATCAATTAAATCACTTAACTTTTCTGAAATAATCATATTATCGCCGCTGCCAATAACCTTTATTAACTCCGATTTCAATTTATCTGTATTATTCATTATCTCAAATTTTACTCTCTTGCCATCCATAACTATTACTAATCCCTTTCCTATTTTATCACTATGTTTACTAATTTTTGAGGTACTACTATCACTTTTACTATTGTCTTTCCATCTATTAATTTTTTTACATTTTCACTTTCTAGCGCAATTTTTTCTACTTCTTCTTTTGACATATCTGCCATAATCATTAATTTTTCTTTTATCTTTCCATTTACTTGAAGTACTATCTCAACTTGGTCTCTTACTATAGAATTTTTATCAAACTTAGGCCATGACTCAGCATGCACACTACTCTTTTTTCCCATCTTTTCCCATAACTCTTCTGCAGCATGTGGTATATATGGCGCCAATAATAATATCAATTTTTCTAATGTATCTTTTAACAAAGCTACATTTCTTGCATCTTTTTCTACTTTATCTTTATATTTATACAATTCATTTACTAATTCCATTATTGCACTTATTGCTGTATTTAAATTGAATCTTTCTCCTATATCCTCTGTAACTCTCTTTATTGCTACATTTAGCATATAATTTAAATTCTTATCACTTTCATTCTTTATTTCTACTTTACTATCATTTGCTTCAAAAACATACGACATTTCATCAACTATTCTAAACACTCTATTTATAAATCTAAACGCACCTTCGACTCCCTTATCATTCCATTCTAATTCTTTCTCAGGTGGTGCTGTAAATAATATAAATAATCTTGCTGTATCAGCTCCAAATTTCTCTATTATCTCTTCTGGACTAACAACATTACCTATAGATTTAGACATCTTACTTCCATCTTTTAAAACCATACCCTGTGTCAAAAGATTTTTAAATGGTTCACTATAAGCTACATACCCCAAATCATACAAAACCTTCATTATAAATCTAGAATATAACAAATGCAATATTGCATGCTCTACTCCACCTATGTACTGATCTATTGGTGCCCAATAATTTGCAAGTTCTTTTTTAAAAGGTTCTTCTTGATTATGTGAATCAGTATATCTTAAATAATACCAAGATGAACACACAAATGTATCCATAGTATCCACTTCTCTTGTCGCGTGTTTTCCACACTTAGGACACACTGTATTTTTAAATTCATCACATGAAGCTAATGGTGATTTACCCTCTCCTGTAAAGCTCACATTCTGTGGAAGTCTTACAGGCAAATCTTTTTCGTCTACCGGGACTATACCACAATCATCACAATATATTACCGGAATAGGTGCTCCCCAATATCTTTGTCTAGAAATTAACCAATCTCTTAGCCTATAATTTGTCTTTTTATTACCATATCCCATTTCTTCTATATAATCTGCTATCTTTTCTTTCGCAACATCACTTGATAAACCATTAAATTGTTTTGAATTAACTAAAACACCTATTTCTTCAAAACTTTGTGTCATAGAATTAACATCTAACTTCTCATTTTTCTTATCTATGACTAATTTTATTGGCAAATTATATTTTTTTGAAAACATAAAGTCTCTTTGATCATGTGCTGGAACCGCCATTACTACCCCTGTTCCATAATCGGCTAAAACATAATTTGCTAAATATACAGGTACTTTATCTCCATTTAACGGATTTATAACATAGCTTCCTGTAAATACACCTTCTTTTGGAGTCTCTGTGGAAGTCCTTTCTATCTCATTTAGATATTGCATCTTATTTATAAATTCTCTACATTCTTTTTCTCTATCACTCTTTATCAATTTTTCAACCATTTTATGTTCTGGTGCTATTACAAGATATGTAACACCATAAATTGTATCTGGTCTAGTTGTATATATCCTAAGACTATCTTCTATACCATCAATCTTGAAATTTACCTCCACGCCAAAACTTTGACCTATCCAATTTTTTTGCATAATTTTTACGCTATCAGGCCAACCAGAAAGTTTATCTATATCGTCTAAAAGTCTTTGTGCATAATCTGTAATCTTAAAAAACCACTGACTTAATTCCTTTTTACCAACCGTAGATTTACATCTTTCACATTTTCCATTTACAACCTGTTCATTTGCCAACACTGTGCTACAAGAAGGACACCAATTGACATAAGATTTTTTCTTATAGGCTAGTCCATTTTTATATAATTGTAAAAATAACCACTGTGTCCACTTATAATAACTTTCGTGGCATGTAGCAATTTCTCTATCCCAATCATAATCTATACCCAATCTTTTTAATTGTTCTCTCATATTGTCTATATTTTTCCATGTCCAATCATTTGGCAAAACCCCATGTTTTATAGCAGCATTTTCTGCAGGTAATCCAAACGAATCCCATCCCATAGGATGTAAAACATTATAGCCATTCATCTTCTTAAATCTAGCTACAACATCACCTATTGAATAATTTCTAACATGCCCCATATGTAAATTGCCAGATGGATACGGAAACATCTCTAAAACATAATACTTTTCTTTTTTTATATCATCCTTTGATGTTTTTGATTCTTGCCATTTTAGCTGCCATTTTTTTTCTATATTTTTAAAATCATATACCATAACAAATTATTCCCCTTTTTTATTTTGTCTTATAATTTCATTTTCCCACAATTTATCTAAGTTATAATATCCACGTTCATCATTAGCAAATATGTGAACTACAATACTTCCAAAATCTAAGAGCACCCATCTTGCATTTTCATACCCTTCTTTTCTTAATAAACGCACTCCTATATCTCTCAATTTTTCTTCTAGCTCATCTGCTAATGTTTGTATATGTGGTTTACTAGTCCCTGTACAAATTACAAATTTATCAGCTATTATTGTAACTTTTTCAATATCTATTACATTTATATCTAATGCTTTTTTTGATTCTAAAATCTCCACTATCTTATCTTTTAAAATATTCTTATCCATTCACAAAACCCCTCTTTCAAATGTTTTTTTAATTTCTATTTTTTATCTTAACTAATAAATCATTTCTTGCATCTAACGTATCTATATGTATAAAAGATTTTTTATCTATTAGATGTTTAATACTATTCTCCAATGCTTCAAATACTGCTAAATCTATATCCCTAAAAGCTAATTTCCTTATATTTTCTAAACCCTCAAAATTACGAGATGGCTCTATGTAATCTGCTATAAAAACTATTTTTTCTAACATTGTCATATTTCTTCTTCCTGTTGTATGATAACTTATTGCATTTAATATATCCTCATCTTTTATATCATAAACATCCCTTGCTAATATTGCACCTATTTTACTATGCAACAATGCTGGTTCCCTTACAATACTATCATCAAATTTATACCCATAATATGTACATAACCTTTCCATTTCATCTTTTGTGTATTCCCTTGCTATATCGTGCAATATACTCGCTATCTTTGCTTTTTCTATATCTTCATTATAAAGGTTAGCTAGCATTTTTGCTGTTTCTACAACTCCTATCACATGATTAAATCTCTTTTCAGAAATTTTTTCCTTTATAGCTTTGTAAATCTCATCATAATTCATAAAAACTCTCACTTTCTATACAAATTATTATCTTTTATATATTCTTCCACTTTTGGAGAAATTAATCCACTAACATTTTTATTATTTCTTATCAACATTCTTATATTAGTAGATGATATATCTACTAAATTCACATCAATAACTCTTGCCCTATATCCGTTTTCATTAATAATCTTTACTAAACTTTCTTTAGTATACCCTTTTCTTAGAGCAACTACAAATTCACAAATGTTAAATAATTCTTTATAATCCTTCCATTTTCTCAGATTTTCTAGTGTATCTGCTCCTATTAAGTAAAAAAAATTATATTTTCCATTATACATATGATTTAAATCCCTTAATGTATCAATAGTATAAGTATATCCTTCTCGTTTTATTTCAATTTCGGAAATCAAAAAATCATCTTGATTCTCCGCAGCTAATTTTAACATATTCAGTCTATGCCTTTTATCCAAAACATCCTCATTTGCCTTATGTGGCGGATTCCCAGATGGCAACAATATAACCTTTCTTATATTAAGCTTATTTTTTACTTCCCTTGCCACACTAAAATGACCTAAATGCGGAGGATTAAATGTACCTCCAAATAATAAAATATCTTCCATCTCAAAAAATCTCCTATTTTAAAAATCCACCACTAACATTTATAACTTCACCTGTTATAAAACTTGATTCGTTAGATGCTAAAAAATATACTACATCTGCTACATCCTGAGGACTACCCAGCCTTAATAATGATGTATCATTTTTTAAAGCTTTCAAATCATCATCACTGTATCCATTTAACATATCTGTCTTTATAACTCCTGGAGCTACACAATTTACCCTTATATTAGATGGACCCAATTCTTTTGCTAATGCCTTAGTAAAGCCTATTACTCCAGCCTTAGATGCTGAATAATGTACCTCCATAGCACTTCCTTCTATCCCCCATATTGAAGATACATTTATTATACATCCACTTTTCCTCTTTATCATATCACTTACCACCGCTTGACTGCAATTAAAAATTCCTTTTAAATTTATATTTATTACTTCGTCCCAATCACTTTGGGTTATTTCATCAAATAATTGTGACTTTGCTATACCTGCATTATTTACTAATACATCTACATCTCCATAATTTTCACGGCAAAAACTGACCATATCTCTAACTTGATTTATATCTGATACATCTGCCTTAAATATTTTTGTATTAAATCCACTATCATTCAAATTATAACTTAGGTTTTTTGCCATTTCTTTATTTTTATTATAGTTTATTATTACATTATGTTTATTCTTCGCAAATGTTGATACTATTTTTGAACCTATCCCACGGCTTCCACCTGTAACTAATATATTCAACCTACTTTCTCCCTTTTCTCTAAAATACTTTCTATGGCTTTTTCTTCATTCCATTGACCTTCCCATTTAGATAATACCACAACAGCTAACGCATTTCCTATTACATTTACAGCTGTTCTTCCCATATCTAGTATACGATCTATACCAGCTACTAGCATCAACCCTTCAGTTGGAATGCCTACCGTTCTTAAAGTAGCTAACAATACTATCAAAGATACTCCCGGGACTCCAGCTATCCCTTTAGATGTAAGAGTCAATGCAATTAATACATTTATTTGTTGCATTAATGTCAAATTTATGTTACTTACTTGTGCTATAAATATAACAGCAACTGCTTGATACAATGTTGAACCAGCTAAATTAAATGAATAACCTGTTGGTATAACAAACGATGTTATAGATTTAGGACATCCATACTCCTCCATCTTTTTCATTATACTTGGCAAAACCGCTTCAGAACTTGCTGTCATAAATGATAATATTATATCATCTTTTATGTACTTTAAAAAGTCACCAAAATTTATTTTAAATATTTTACAAACTAAACCTAAAACCAATACCACAAACAATATCATAACAAAATAAATTATTAATGTAAGCTTGCCTAGTGATAACATAGACGATACACCAAACTTTGAAACCGTAACTGCTATCAAGGAAAATACACCCACTGGTGCTAGCTTCATTATCATACTAGTTATCCAAAACATGACTTTTGTTACACTATCAAAAAAAGAATTCAAAAGATTTTTTTCTTCTTGTTTTAGTGTTGCTATCCCTAATCCAAATAATACCGAAAAGAATATTATCGCTAACATATTTCCTTCTGCTAAAGACGATACTACATTTTTTGGAACTATATTTACAATTGTATTTAAAATTCCAATATCCTCAATCACTTGACTTGAAGTATTTACCACATTAACTGCATCTATATCTTTTATACTTACACCTATCCCCGGTTTAAATATATTAGCTACTATAAGACCTATCAATATAGCAAAAGTTGTAACAACTTCAAAATAAATTAGGGTTTTCCCTCCAATTTTTCCTATCTTCTTTATATCTCCAACTCCAGAAACTCCAACAATAATTGAGGATACAACTATAGGAATAACTATCATTTCCATTAACCTTATAAAAATATCACCCACCGGGTTTAAACAAATTTCCACATACTTATTTCCAGAAAAAAGTACACCCACTAGTATTCCTAATACTAAAGCAATTATTATATTAACCGCCAAACTATGTTTCTTCAATTTAGTCATACTACCCCTCCATTTTTATTTTGATGTCTCTTTTTAGGTACATTTCACCTCAGTCCAAACTCTATCATACTTTAATATACCTTTTCCTAAATCTCTAAACACTTCTAATCTTTTCAATTCTTCATCTGTTGGATATTCTACTTTATCTTCTAGTATACTCCTAACTTTTGTATGTGGTGTCAAATATCCTGTAAATTCACAATTTTTTAATGCAACATCTGGTCTTAGCATGTAATCAATAAATTTTAACGCTAAATCATAGTTCTTAGAATTTTTCAGTATAACCATAGAATCTATCCACATGTTACTCCCTTCTTTTGGTATAACATAACGAAGAGATTTATTATATTTTTTCATATAATTAGCGTCTCCAGACCACGCCACTGTCAAAAAAGCTTCATTTCCTATTAGAATATCTTTTACTTCCTCATTAACATATGACAAAACCAATGGCTTTTGTTCTATAAGCTTTTTTTTTGCTAAATTAAGCTCATAATCATTAACACTATTAGATGAATAACCCAATAACTTTAAAGCTACACCTATAGAGTCTCTCTGACTATCTAACATCAATATTTGTTTTTTATATTTTTTATCCCAAAGTATAGAAAAACTGTCTACATCTTCTTTTACAAAATCCTTATTATAAACTATCCCTACCGTACCCCACATATATGGAATAGAATAACCTAACGCTTTATTATATTTTGTTGTTCTAAACTGCTCATCCATATACTCATAATTAGACAACTTATCAAAATCAATTTTCATTAGCATACCTTCATTTTTCATTTTTTCAACCATATATTCTGATGGTATAACTATATCGTAATTGACACCACCTGCTTTAAGCTTTGCATACATATCCTCATTAGTAGAAAATTCATCATATATCACTTCTACATTATACTCTTCTTCAAATTTTTCAATAACCTCTTTATTTATGTAATCTCCCCAATTATAAATTTTCAAAGTTCCTACACAATTCTTCTTACACCCAACTAAAAAAATAAATATAAATATCAATATATACCTTGTAATCCTTTTCAATTATCTACCATCTCCTACTTTACTATTCATTCTTTTATTTACAACAATAGTTAATAATAATACCGTAGTAAACACAATAGTTAACAGCGCATTTATCTTTGGATTTATCCCCCTTCTTGCCATAGAATAAATTGTTATTGCCAAATTAGATATACCCGCTCCAGTATTAAAAAAGCTTATAACAAAATCATCTATTGACATAGTAAATGCTAGCAAAAAACCTGTCACTATACCTTGTGATATTTGTGGTAATATGACTCTTGTATATGCATAAAAAGGACTTGCTCCTAAATCTAGAGCAGCATCTAAAAGCTTTGAATCTAATTCCTTTAATTTTGGCAACACTGATATTACAACAAACGGCAAACTAAACGTTATATGTGATATCAATAAACTAAAAAATCCTAACGGAAATTTTATAAATATAAACATCAACATTAATGATATACCCGTAACTATATCAGGATTCAATATTGGTACATATGTTATATTAGCCATAATTGTACCAAACATAGGTTTCATTCTATGTATAACAATCGCCGCAATTGTTCCAAATATCGTAGCTACAATTGACGACACTACTGCTAAAATTATTGTTATATAAAACGATCTCAATATTGTCTGATCTGTCAACAATTCTGCGTACCACTTTAATGTAAACCCATCCCATTTTACTCTAGATCTTGAGTTATTGAAGGAAAACACTATAAGCATTGCAATAGGTGCATGCAAAAAAACAAGTATAAAAAAAACATATGACCTTTTTAATATTTTTTTTAGCACACTCGCTACCATAGTTTTCCTTCACCGCCTTCATCATCATACTTAGACATAACAAACATACTTATTAGTATAAATACTATTAAAACAATAGACAACGCTGACCCAAAACCCCAATCTCCAGTTAAAAGAAACTGTTCTTCTATAAGATTACCTAGTAGCATATACTGTCCTCCACCTAAAAGTCTTGAAATTACAAATGTTGTCAGTGCTGGCATGAACACCATATTTATACCAGACATTACTCCTGATAAACTTTTTGGTAATATTATCTTAATAAATATTGTCATTGGATGTGCACCCAAATCACTTGCAGCCTCTATGTGAGACTCTTCTATCTTCCTTAATGAAGAATATATAGGCATTATCATAAATGGCAAAAAATTGTATACCATACCCACTATAACTGCGTTTTGTGTATATAGTACATTAAGAGGAGCAAAACCCAAACTTTTTAACATAGCCTCTATTATACCATCCTTCTTTAGCAACGCCACCCAAGCATATGTTCTTGCCAAAAAATTCACCCACATTGGAATTATAAAAAGCATTATCATATTACCATTATGTTTTGAGTCCCAATTAGCCACTATATAGGCTAATGGATATCCTAATAATAAACAAATACCTGTGCTTATTGCCGCAAGTTTTATTGATCTAAATATCACACTCAAATACAACGGTTCAAACACTCTTCTTATGTTTTTAAATGTAAAATAATAACCATTACCATCAAACTCTACTATACTCTGAAAAAAAATTAGCAATAACGGTAAAACAACAAACACTGTCATCCATAGTATGTAAGGATAAGCTACCCATTTCTTTTTCAATCTTTCTTCACCTTCCTCATAATATGAATGTCATTAGGTAATATATCTATACCTACTGTTGTCCCAACTTCCTTCATAATTGTATTGTGAACTATCCAATTTATATCCTCCGACTGCACAATCATCTCATAATGCACACCTTTAAATACAACTGATCTCACAACTCCTTTTATCATACCTTTATCTTTTTCTACAAGTTTTATATCCTCAGGTCGTATAACAACATCTACAAGTTCATTCTCTAGAAAACCTTTATCAACACATAAAAACTCATAACCATTAAATTTTGTCACACAATCTTTTAGCATAATTCCATCAACTATATTACTCTCGCCTATAAAATCTGCCACAAATGCATTTTTAGGCTCATTATATATATCTGTCGGACTACCTATTTGCTGTATAGTTCCGTAATTCATAACAACTACCGTATCTGACATTGTAAGTGCCTCTTCTTGATCATGTGTTACATATATGAACGTAATTCCTAATCTCTTTTGTATATTTTTTAATTCAATTTGCATATCTTTTCTAAGCTTTAAATCTAGAGCACCTAGCGGTTCATCTAGAAGTAAAACTTCAGGTTCATTTACCAAAGCTCTTGCTATCGCTATTCTTTGCTGTTGACCACCACTTAAAGAATCTATCTTTCTTTTCTCATATCCCCTAAGATTTATAAATTCTAAAATCTCTGTAACCTTTTTTTCTATCTCTCTCTTTTCCATCTTTTTTACTTTTAAACCAAAGGCTATGTTGTCAAAAACATTCATATGATCAAAAAGAGCATACTTTTGAAATACCGTATTAAGCCTCCTTTTATATGGCGGAATATCGTTTATTACTTTATTTTCAAAAATAACTTTCCCTGAAGTTGGTTTTTCAAAGCCACCTATTATTCTAAGTGTAGTAGTCTTCCCACAGCCACTTGGACCTAATAAGGTGACAAATTCATTTCTATTAACACACAAATTAATATTTTTTAATATCTCAACACTTCTATATTCTTTTGATATATTATCTAATCTAATAATTTCTCTTTCCATCTTTTTCTCCAAATTCACAATATGTTTGTCTCATTAGCCTCATAATAAATTCAATGCTCGTCTTTCTTACAAAATATTAACACAAAAAAAACTCAACTTCAATATCAAGTGGAAAGAATTACACAAAAAATTATATACAAAAATATAAGGCATATCTAATCTAAATTCATGAATTAGACACGCCTTATATCTTTTGCGAACACTTATACGTGCAATCATACCTTCTGACCTTTTTAAGTAAGCCAATCTCACTAGCCTTACGAGGTGCGTATATTCTTGCTGATACTTGTTAAAATGACACCAACACTCTACGCTATATTTCCACTTTTTTGTTCTTCAGAACTCTTATCTTTCTTTTTAAATTTCGCTTTAGACAAACAATAGAACGCTCCTAGTAAAAAGAACAATGCCGAAGATTCCCTATTTTTCCATGAAAACATAACACTAACCGCAATATTTACTACAAACCCCGTAACGGCAACCACTGTAATCACTTTACGTTCAACCTCTTCTTTATCTTTCATCTTACTTTACCTCCATTAAACGTTCTCTTATAACGTAAGTACAGAGATGTCCCCCGCCTCTAAGCTTGAAAAAGCGTAGGCGGTGGGTACATATTTACAATTCAGTGGGAGTTC
>JBGUYI010000151.1:0-16056 GCA_045118635.1 Acetivibrionales bacterium | reverse complement strand
CTTTAGGATGCACACGGATTTGAATGGTAAGTTGTACCCGTAGGGTACACAAATCCGGCGCAGCAATACTCGCAAGCTCGTATTGACTCTTTTGTTTAAACTATACCTGATTTTTAGTGTTATATTATACTCCAAAAATTTATTGTCATTTTTTTACACAAATGTTATAATTGTCTTAGATTTTTACTTTATTCTTACATACGAGGTGAATTAATTTGAAATCACTACTAATAATTTTTATATGTGTTTTATTTTCTTTTCTTATGATGATAAAAAAATTACCACACTTAATTGCAATTCCTTTCATGGCTATTTTGATTGCAATTTTTGCAGGTGTTTCACCTATGAGCATTTTTTATGATGTAATAGAACAAGGTGCTTTTAGGTTATATGCACCAATAATAACTTTAATATTTGGTGCAGTTTTTGCACAAGTAATACATAAAACAAACATATCTACCAGCCTTATTAAATATGCTGCTGAATTTTGTGGTGATAGTCCAATTCTTTTGGCTTTTGTTTTAACTTTTGCCGTTGCTTTTATTTTTACTTCTGTTAGCGGATTGGGTTCTGTTATAATGGTGGGAACAATTGTATTGCCAATATTTATGTCTGTAGGAATATCTCCTTCTGTCGCCTCTGTTCTCCTCATAATGGGGCTAAATTTGGGTGGATTATTCAATATATCTAATTTTTCATTTTATACTCAAACTTTAAACATAAGTGAACAACATATCAAGCACTGTGTTCTTAAATTAAGTATAGTTAGCTTATTAATAATTGTACTATTTATATTATTAAATGTAAAAAAAAGTAAGACTGTCTTCTGTTGTTCAGAAAACTTACCAATTAAAAAAGTTAAATGGTTTTCTCTTATATCTCCAATAATACCATTAGCTTTATTATTTACCTGGCCTTTAGTATTTAAGACTTCTATAAATATTATAAGTGCTCTTTTAATTAGTATTTTATATGCTGTCATAACAACTAGACCAAAACAGATTATAAATATATTAACTGAATCTTTTTTAGATGGGATAAAAGATTCAAGCCCTGCAATAGCTATTATGTTAGGTATTGGGATGCTGTTACAAGCTGTTTCAAATTCAGATGTATCCGACCTTATATCACCGTTTATCTTAAAAATAATTCCATCTAATAAATTAATGTATATATTAACATTCTTTTTATTATGTCCATTGGCATTGTTTAGAGGACCACTTAATTTATTTGGATTAGGTAGTGGACTTGGAGTTATAATATTAAACACTAAAATTTTAAAGCCATTAGCAATATTAGGTGCTCTATTATCTATTGGCGCTATGCAAGGAATTTGTGACCCTACAAATACTCACAATGTTTGGGTTTCCAATTATGTAAATATTGATACTTCTAAAATATTGAAAAAATCTTTACCTTATGTTTTATTGCAAGTTCTTATAAGTCTTACAATAATGAGCATATTATTCGTTTAATTATGTTGTCCCTTGACTTAACTCTTATTCTTAGTTCCATGCTTAAAACGCATGGAACAATATATTATTCTTTTTTACAACCATAACTTAGAAAGGAGTTTTTGTATTATGAAAATTAGAATTGGAATAGATGTTGGAGGAACTTTTACCGATGCCGTAGCAATAAATGAAGATACTCTAGATATTTTAGGTTTTGTAAAAGTTTTAACAACACACAAATCTAAAAATGGAGTGTCTGACGGGATTGTTTTAGCCATTTCTAATCTAATTTCTAAATACAACATTAAAACTTGTGATATATCTTTTATTTCTACTGGAACTACACAGGCTACAAATGCCATTTTAGAAGGTGATGTTTATCCTGTTGGTGTTGTTGTCATTACTAATAGGAAAAGATATTCTATAAAAAATATATCTTTAAATAATAAAAATTACATTAATATAAAAACCTATATTGTAAAACCTGATTCAAATTTTGAATCTAATTTAAAAAAAATTATTCTTAAAATAAAATCTGATAATATTAATTCAATTGTTGCGTCTTGTCCTTTTAGTCCAGATAACCCAACTTTTGAAAAAAAGGTTTTAGATATCGCTAAAAAATACGATATCTATGCTACTGCTACTTATGATATATCACAGTTATACGGTATAAAAATAAGAACATCTACAGCCATCATAAATGCTTCTATATTACCTAAAATGGTTACTACATTTAATATGATTAAAACTTCTATACAAAATATGGGAATTTCTGCTCCAATAATGATAATGCGATGCGATGGTGGTGTTATGCCCTTAGATGAAGTTTTAGAAAGGCCATTTTTAACTATATTATCTGGTCCAGCTGCTGGAGTTTATGGGGCTCTTATTCATGAAAAAATATCATCTGGTATTTTCCTTGAAGTTGGTGGCACTAGTACTGACATATCAGTTATCAAAAATGGAAATGTAATGTTAAAACACGCTCAAATTGGTAAACATAAACTATATCTTAATTCATTAGATATACACACCATAGCAGTTGCTGGCGGAAGTATGATTAAACTAAACTCTAACAACAAACTTGATGTAGGACCCAGAAGTGCTCATATATTAGGGCTAAAATATTCATGTTTTTGTAACCCTGATAGTTTAAATGATTCTAAAATAGTGCTTTTAGAATCTGGCTATTTAGGTATAAAAAATCCTAATGGTGAAATTTTTGCAATAACCCTTACTTGTATTTTAAATGCACTTGGTCTTTTAAATTATGATGATTATTCGTTTGGGAACATCCAATCAGCTAAAATTGCAGTTTCTATATTAGCTAATTTTCTAAACACAAGTATTCAAAATATAGCTAATAAAATATTGCAAATTGCGGTTTTTAAATGCACTAGTATAATAAATAATCTAACAAAACAGTACGGCATAAAAAATCTGATTCTTTTTGGTGGCGGTGGGGCATGTGGCACATTAGTTCCGTTTATTGCAAAAAAAATACATTGTAAATACAAAATATGTAAAAATTCACCCATTATATCCACTATAGGTGTATCTTTATCTGCAATAAGAGAAGTTATTGAAAAAACAGTTTTTGATCCTACTCAAAAAGACATAGAAAATCTTAAGAAACAAGCAATATCAAAAATAAAAAATTCTACTAACTCTATTAGAACTTATGTAGAATTCGATAAAAATAAAAACATATTACGAGTAATTGCTACTAGCAGTACTAAAAGAATACATCATCTTTCTAAATTAGAATTAACAAAAATAATTTCTACTTATATATCTTGTGATGAATCTCTAATCTGCATAAATAAGCAAATAGGTAAATACTTTATATTTAATGCTACAATAACACAAAAATTTCTTTTTACTCTTATTCGTAAAAAGAAAAAAATATATATTGTTATAGATTCATTCGGTATAATTAGGTGCATTAAAACAATAAAAAAATTATATGTATATTCTAATTCAGTTATCCTAAATGTTTTAAATAATTTGTTGATAAAACATTCTAATTATTCAGATATTGGACGCTTGCTTCCGAAATGCTTACTTATAACCCCAGATAAAATAATTGATTTATCTAATTTCTCAGATATGTCAAAAATTTTATCTTTTGCTAAATCTGAAATTGATTTTTCTAAAACTTTTGATATTGCAATATTAATAGGATAGGGGATGATTTTATGCTACTTTCTTTTTTTCTGGATAAAGATGATGTTATAATCAATGAACTAAATAAAAATTGTATTAATTGCGAAAATCATATTTTAGAATTATGCAATTTTTCTTGGGATATTGGTAAAATTGTAGCTATTAACACTCCCAATATTTCTATGAATAATCTTATTAAAAAGGCCAACATAACTATTGTCAAAAAAAAATCACTTCTAACCATAGATCGTGTTATATTTAGCAACTACAATAAAATTAATAATAGTATAACCATTTATGAAGACACAATAAAAAAGCACTTTATACCTTATATGCCCAGTAATTATAGTCTTAATTCTTATAATTTATTTTTAAAACATGAATTCTTTCATTTTTTGCAGTGTAATAATTTCTACAATTTAAGACCATATAAGTTAAATTTTTTAAATGAAATTGCTGCTTATTCTTTTACTAATAATTGGGGAATACTTCATTAATAATTTGCACATAATATCCATTATAATTAGTAAAAGAAGGTGTGATACTTTTGAAAATAAATAAATCAGTATTGTTTTTATCTTGTATGTTAATATTATTTTTCTTGATTGTTATTCAAGTTTTTTGTAATAACTCGAAAAAATTTTTAAACATAGGTGTAAAACCAGCTTTATCATACTATGGTTCATCTGGTAATGAAGTTATTAAAATACAACAAAAACTTGCTCAGTGGGGCTATTATTCTGGATCTATAGACGGCGTCTATGGAGATCTAACTTTTCGTGCTGTTAAATTATTTCAATCTAGAAACAATCTTGATGTTGATGGAATAGCAGGCCCTAAAACCCTAGAAGCTCTCGCTATACCCTTAAGTAACTCTAGCAAAAATTCAAGTTACGATAATAATGTGAATTTATTATCTCGTATAATTCACGGAGAAGCTCGTGGAGAATCATATACCGGAATGGTAGCAGTCGCTGCTGTTGTTTTAAACAGAGTATCGGACAGTAATTTCCCCAAAACTATAGCTGGTGTAATATATCAATCTGGAGCATTTGACGCCGTGTCGGACGGGCAAATAAATCTCACTCCAGACAAAGAATCCATAAAAGCTGCAAAAGATGCACTAAATGGATGGGATCCAACACACGGCTGCTTATATTATTGGAATCCAAGTACTGCAACTAGCAAATGGGTATGGAGCAGAGAGGTTGTAACTCAAATAGGGAAACATGTTTTTGCAAAATAATCCTACAACCTTGTATGCAACAACTCGGTCCTAGAGATATCCCTCACCTCAATGCTTACAACGTAAGTGTCGAGCATAAAGCTTGGAGGCAGGGGACATCTCTGTACTTACGTTATTCTTCTACATCTAAAACTCCAACATAAGGTAAATTCCTATAGTATTCTTTATAATCCAAACCGTAACCTACTACAAATTCATTAGCAATTTCAAACCCAACATAGTTTGTTTCTATATCTCTTGTCCTTTGGTATGGCTTGTCTAAAAGGCAACAAATCCTTATACTGTTTGGTTTCCTAAGTGTTAAATTGTTGACCAAATAACTTAGTGTCAATCCTGAATCCACAATATCTTCTACAATTAGAACATCTTTTCCTTCTATATTTTCTGCCAAATCATGTACCATTCTAACAACCCCAGATGTCCTAGTTCCACCACTATAGCTAGATACCGCCATAAAATCCATTTTTACAGGTATAGTCAATCTTTTTGCTAAATCTGTAAAAAACATAACAGCTCCTCTCAAAATTCCTATCATAACAACACTCTTACCTTCATAATCAATATTTATCTGTTCCGCTAATTCATCTATCCTTTTTTGAATTTGCTCCTCTGATAAAAGTACTTTTTTTATTCTATGTTCCATTTTAAAAAATCCCTCCAAAAACTCTTTACTATAAAAAATACACTCTGAGAATATGACAACTACTCATCATTACATGTCTCTGACATTTTTAATAATTTAATCTTTTCTAACATTTTTTCCGCAATATCTTCCGCATTTTCCTCATAATTAGGATCTGAATATTTTTCTTTTACTCTTTCCACCACATCTTCTCTAACATCTGACAATTTATTTACAACACTCTTTGCTAATTCTATGTCAGATATATTAACAGAATTAAAATCCGTTCTATCTTCCCTAAAACCACTGCCATTATCCTTAATTATATCACTCTTCAAATTAAACCTCCTATAAATACCCTGGCTACAGTCCAAATTCATTACAAAAAACAAATCAAACTCTTGGTATAACAACCAACAAGCTAAGGCTAATCATAATATTATTTTTTACTTCTTCTCTTCCTATGAATCTTCTTTACAACTAAAGTTACCACATTCCCATCTTTATTATCAAATTTTATAGTATTTTTACGTAAATTTCAACTGTTTTTTTAATTTGTATGAAAGAAATATGAAAGAAATGTGATAATGTCCTAAGTAAAGAAATAAGAAAATGTCTTAAAAAATGTTCTCTTAAATAGTCAATTACCCCGACTCTAAAAGGTCGTGGCTTCAACCAAATTAATTTTTGTGAACTTCCAAACACATCATATAATGGGTATTTATTCAGATGTTGACCAACTGAACAACTGTCTCTACGTGCATAGACATTGGAAACATATCCACTGGTTGTACTTTTGTTGCAACAAATCCATTCTCAGATAAAAATTTCAAGTCTCTCGCCAACGTTGCTGGATTACACGATACATACACTATTTTTTTAGGTTCCATTACAACAAGTGTATTAAGTAATTCCTCATCGCAACCTTTTCTTGGTGGATCAACTACAACTACATCTGCTTTTATGCCTTCTAGGTACATTTTTGGTATAACTTTTTGAGCTTCTCCTTCTATAAATTCAACATTTTCTATATGATTTGTTTTTGCGTTATCTTTCGCATTTTTTATAGCGTCTGGTACAACCTCTACTCCGTAAACAAATTTAGCACTATTAGCTAAAGTTAATGTTATTGTACCTATGCCACAATACAAATCAAATACTGTTTCATCACCGGTTAAATTTGCAAACTCTAAAACCTTACTATATAATATTTCTGTCTGGATTGAATTTACTTGATAAAATGACTTTGATGAAATCCTAAATTTTAAATTTCCTATATAATCTTCTATATATGCTTTTCCCCAAACTAATATACTCTTATCTCCTAATATCACATTAGTGTCTTTATTATTGACATTTATTACGACACTAGCTAGCCCCTCCACCTTATCTTTCAACATCTCAACTAAAACGTGTATATCCTTTAGCTTGTCTTGGTTTAAAACTAAAACTACCATTACCTGACCTGTTTTATTCCCTACTCGTACTAATATGTGACGTATTTCTCCAGTCTTTTCATTGTATCCTCTTATTCCATTATCATGTATAAATTTTTCTACAATATCTTTAACACAATTTATCTTAGGATTTTGTATCTTACAATTATCACATGATATAACGTTATGTGAATTTTTTGCATAAAACCCAATTAGAGTTTTACCGTTAACCTCCCTTACTGGGAATTGTGCCTTATTCCTATAATGTAAGGGATAATCCATTCCTATAACATCTTCTACTAAAACATCAATCTTCCCTATCCTCTTTAAATTTTCTTCAACTAATCTTTTTTTATAAAAAAGCTGAGTTTTATAATCTACATGACAAAGAGTACATCCACCACATTGCGAACTTACACTACACTGTGACAAAACTCTATCACTACAAGGTTTTAAAATCTCAATGAGCTTTCCATATCCATATGTCTTTTTAGCCTTTATTAATTTTATCCTAACTCTCTCTCCTACTAAAACATTACTCACAAAAACTGTATAATTTTCTTCTATTTTTAAAACACCTTGCCCATCGTGATTTATGTCTATTACATCTCCATCATATTCATTATTTTTCTTTATCACTAAAACTTCCTCCAAATATATTTCTTCTACTAAGACTTTTAGTTGAATACAAAATAACAAGCAATGAAACTCCAACATCTGCTACTATTGCTTCCCACATCTTTGCAAAACCAAAACCACAAAGTATAGCTACAAAAAATTTCACTAACAAAACAAATATTATATTTTGCCATACTATACGAATTGTCTTTTTAGATATTTTTATTGCTTCATTTATCTTTTTTAAATCATCATCCATTATAACAATATTAGATGCCTCTATTGCAGCATCACTGCCTATCCCGCCCATAGCTATTCCAACATCAGCTGTTAATATAGATAAAACATCATTTATTCCATCCCCAACAAATGCAACCTTAGATCTTTTATCCTTCATATATTTCGATAATATATTAGCTTTATCCTCTGGAAACACTTGATAAAACACATCTTTTATGCTTAGCTTTTCTCCTACATACAATGCAACTTTTTTATTATCACCCGTAATCATGGCTACTTCTATGTCACTTTGTTTTAGATTTAACACAACATCCTTTGCTTCGTCTTTTATTTCATCTTCTACTACGATATATCCTATATATTCATTATCATAAGCAACATATACTATACCGTCATCATTTAAGACTTCCTGTACAAATATATTTTTATTATACATCAATCTTTTATTTCCAACTAAAACATCTTTTTCATCTAATTTACAACTAGTACCCAACCCAGCCATTTCTTTACTATCTCGTAATCTATCATGATTTATCTTTTTGCCATACTTTTCTAATATAGCAACAGCTATGGGATGACTACTGCACGATTCACAATATGCGGCAATCTCTAAAATTCCTTTACCTTGTATATCATTTATTTTAGTAACTTTAAATACTCCCTTTGTCAATGTCCCCGTTTTATCAAATATAATATTTTTCACTCTAGATAACATTTCTAAATAAACGCTGCCTTTTATCAAAATTCCATTTTTAGAGCACATACCTATACCACAAAAAAAGCTAACTGGTATAGACAAAACCAACGCACAAGGACACGCTATAACCAAAAACATACACGCTCTTTTTATTCTTTCCACAATATCTATATTATGTGCCAAAAACATAAACAATACTGCAAAACCTATAACTATGGGTGTATATCTTTTTGAAAACCTAGTCATAAAATTCTCTAATCTAGATTTTTTTAAATTAGCTTTCTCTATAAAATTAAACATCTTAGAAATCATAGATTCCTCATATATTTTATTAACTTTTATATATATGGTACCACTTTTATTAATTCCTCCAGCGTATACCTCGTCTCCTACAATAGAACGTTTAGGTGACGATTCCCCTGTTAATGGTGAAAAATCTATGCTACTTTCACCCTTAATTATGACTCCATCCAAAGGAATTCTTTCACCCACTTTAACAACAACAATATCTCCTATCCCCACATCTTTTGGTAAAACTTTTTCTACTTTATCATCCTTCTTTAAGTTAGCAAATGAAGGTCTTACATCTATCAATTTTGCTATAACTTTTTTAGATTCATCTACCGCTTTATCTTGGAGCATTTCTCCAATTTCATATATAATCATAACAGAAATTGCTTCTATATATTGCTGTGTTACAAATGCTCCAAATGTAGCCACTAACATAAGAAAATTCTCATCAAAAAACTGTCCTTCCATTATATGAATAATAGAATTTTTTATTACTTTTACTCCAGAAACCAAATATGCTAAAACTAAAAAAGCAACAGCAATATACGAATGTAAAAACATCGAAACAAAAAATAAACTCAATGAAATTATTATTCTAAATATTGTACCCCTATACTCTTTTAGCATAACATACCATTCCTTTTTATAGTTTTACTTTTGCAATTTTTCTTTTTCCTACTTGAACAATATCTCCACTTTTTAATTCTATATTTAACTTAGTATCTGTTATTTTATCATTATTTATTTTTACCGCTCCTTGTTCTACACTTCTTCTTGCTTCACTTGTTGAAGGCGATAATTTTAACAACACCAAAAGTTTTGCAATCCATATACAACCATTTTCTAAATTATCACTACTTATTGATATTTCTTCAATATCTTCTGGTAATTGACCTTTTTGGAATACCGATTTAAAATTTTCTTCTGCTCTTTTAGCTTCCAGCTCATCATAGTATAATGTAATTATTTCTCTAGCTAATCTCATTTTCAAATCCCTTGGATTAACTTTATCATCTTCCATATCTTGCTTCATTTTTTCAATCTCATCTGGATGTATATCAGTAACAAGTTCAAAATACCTTATTATTAACTCATCTGGGATTGACATAGTCTTACCATACATTTGTTCTGGGGATTCATTTATTCCTATGTAATTTCCCACACTTTTGCTCATCTTCTTTACTCCATCTGTTCCTTCTAATATAGGCATAAGCATACCTATTTGCACAGTCTTCTTACCATACTCTTTTTGAAGTGTCCTTCCCATTAATATATTAAACTTCTGATCTGTTCCTCCAAGTTCAACATCTGCATCAATTGCTACTGAATCATATCCTTGCATCAATGGATAAAAGAATTCATGTACAGCTATTGGTAGCCCTCCTGTATACCTTTTCTTAAAATCATCACGTTCTAACATTCTTGCAACTGTATACTTTGCTGAAAGCTCTATAACATCACGAAATGTCATTATAGACAACCATTCACTATTAAAACACACTGTAGTTTTTTCTTTATCTAATATCTTAAATATCTGCCTTTTATATGTTTCTGCATTCTTTAAAACTTCTTCTCTTGTTAATTGCTTACGAGCCTCAGATCTTCCTGTTGGATCACCTATCATTCCTGTATAATCACCTATTATTATTATTACTTTATGTCCTAAATCTTGAAACGCCTTAAGCTTTCTTAAAACAACTGTATGTCCTAAATGTATATCTGGTGCTGTTGGATCTAATCCCAACTTTATAATAAGTGGTCTATTTTCTTCTTTAGACTTTTTTAATTTTTCCACCAATTCAGCTTCTGATAATATTTCCTCCGTCCCTTTTTTTATTATTTTTAATTCTTCATCTATGTTCATATTATTTTTGTTCCTCCTCACAATTATCTTTCGTATTTGATTATAATATCTTTGAAAATATTTTGCAAATAATTTTAAAATTATCATGTTTAATGAAATTACACTGAAAAAATAATGAACAAATATAGAAAAGAATTTAAAGAACTAGTCAATTACCCCGACCCTAAAGGGTCGTGGCTTCAACCGAATTAATTTTTGTGAAGTAAATATATATATGTTTTGTGATATAATTTACTCATAGTATTAATGCAAATCTTATAGCAGAACAAAAACATAAGGGGGTAATTTTATGAAATTTCATTCCAAAATAATATTAAACCTGGTTAATAAAGGAGGAAATAAACTGTTTTTTCGTAATCATAAAGACTATAGTTCCTTATTAATAAAAGCGTGTAAATATAAAAAAACTAAACTTGCAAAACTTCTTGTTAAATTAGGGGCAAATGTAAATGAACAAGATATTTATGGCGATATCCCTTTAATGGCCGCTTTTAGAAATAAAAATATTGAATTAGTACAGTTTCTAATAAAACAAAACGCTGATTTAAATAAAACAGATTTAAATGGTGACACTGCTCTTATTCTGGCTTGTAAATATTGGAATGAAGATATTGTAAAATGTCTACTTTCTAAAAATCCAGATGTAAATAAAAGTAATTTATATGGTGATACGCCTCTAATTTTAGCTTGTAAAAATAAAAATGAAAATATTGTAAAAATATTATTAAATATCCCCAATATTGACGTAAATAAAATAAACAAAAATGGGAATACTGCCCTTATTTTTGCTTGCAAAAATAAATCTGCATCTATTGTAAAAATATTATTGGAAAATAACTATATTGATGTAAATACAGCCAATATACACGGTGATACTGCTCTTATTGCCGCTTGTAAAAATGATTCTATAAATATAGTAAAAATGCTTTTAGAACAAAAAAATATTAATGTAAATAAAATAAATGAATGTGCTGATACTGCCTTGATTATATCCTTAAGAAATAAAAATGAATACATAGCACAAATGCTTTTGGATAAAAAAAATATTGATATACATAAAATAAATAAAGATGGGAATACTGCTTTTACTGTAGCATGTGATAATGGGCTAATTAATTTGATACGTCAATTATTAGAAAAAGGATCTTATATAAATCATTTAAACAAATACAAAAATACAGCATTAATGATAGCTTGTAGTAAAAATAATATAGATTTAGTAAAATTCTTGTTATCATATAAAAATATAAATGTAAATATCTCAAATATAGATTCTAATACAGCATTAATGATAGCTTGTTTTAAAAATTGTGAGGAAATTGTACAGTTATTATTAAATAAAAATGCAAATATAAATTCTGAAAACAAATTCGGTGATACTGCTTTAACCATAGCTTGTAATAAAAGTAATGAAAATATAATAAAATTATTATTAGATAATGGAGCAAATGTAAATAAATCTAATAATAATGGAAATAATCCTTTAATTTTAGCTTGTAATAGAAATAATTCAAATATAGTAAAATTATTATTAGATCACAATACTAACTTAAGTAAAGCTCAAAAAAATATAGCTTTAGTATTAGCTTGTAGCAATGGAAACGTAGAAATTGTAAAATTATTATTAGAAAAAAATGCTAACATAAATGTAAAAGGTAAAGATGGTGATACCCCTCTTAGCATTGCCTATTATAATGGACACGAAAATATATTAAAACTATTAATAGAAAATTTCGCTGATTTGAACAAATTGGATAATGACGTCAGAAAAGGAGTTGTTAATATATTACTAAAAAATATAGATCCTAAAATTGAAACTATTATAGATATTCAAAATGCTTTTCTAGTAGAAGATCCAATTTGGGTGGAAAATTCTTTATTTAAATACTATAAAAGTTGTACAAACAATATAATTAAAAATGTTCATAATTTACGCGAAATAAAATATTATGTTTCCAACAAAGTACAAGAAATAAATGATCCTCAAAAAAATAAAGAAATGCTACGTGTTGTAAGTTCATTCAGTCAAAAAATAGCTAACTTTTCTCCGTCTCTAAATTAATACTCTTTTTTTTTATCTAAAACTTGGCAACTTAGCACATCACCTATAGCGGGTGAGTGTATTCTTGCCAAGTTTTATTTAAAGCAATCGCTTTGTGTAACTTATCTCGCCACCATAGATGCTCGAGATTTTTTGCCACCACTTTTTAAAGATCAACCAATTCAATTATGGCTACTTCTGCGCCATCTCCTCTTCTTGGTCCAAACTTATAAATCCTTGTATATCCACCTTTTCTTCCTACGTACTTAGGTGCAATCTCATCAAATATCTTACCTGAAAGGTTCATATACTTTCCATCTTTATCTTTAACTCTATATAACCAACTAGTTATCTTCCTTCTAGCTTGAAGTCTTGACTCTAGGTCAACTTTAACTTCCTTAGTTGTTATTTCCCTTTCTACTACTTTGTATTCTCTTCCATTTTTTGACTTAACAGTCTTTGTAAGCTTATTACCCTTAGCGTCAACTTTCGCTTTAGAAACTTTCTTTTCTTTTGTTGTATAATTTTCAACCTCTTTCACTGCTAAAGTTATCAACTTTTCAACTATACTTCTTACTTCTTTAGCACGAGCTTCAGTTGTTTCTAGTCTACCACTCACGAAAAAAGCTGTCACCAAACCTCTCAATAAAGCTTTTCTCTGATCTGCAGCACGGCCTAATTTCCTATTCACTGCCATGTTTCCCAAACCTCCTCTTTAATACACTTGTGCAAATAATAATATTTACAATTTTTCTGCAATTTTGTTTAATCTTCCGATGTAGACAACTTTAAACCTAAAGCTTCTAACTTTTTCAGAACTTCCTCTAATGATTTTCTTCCCAAGTTTCTAACTTTCATCATGTCGTCTTCTGTCTTATTTATCAAATCTTCTACAGTATTTATGTTAGCTCTCTTTAAACAATTATAAGACCTAACAGATAAATCTAATTCTTCTATTGTCATTTCAAGAACCTTTTCTTCTTTTGATTCTTGTTTTTGAATCATTATTTCCTGTTCTCTAGTATCTTCTGACAAATCTATAAATAAATTCAAATGCTCATTTAATATTTTTGCTCCTAAACTTATTGCTTCATCTGGTTTTATACTTCCATCTGTCCACACTTCTAAAGTCAATCTGTCATAATCTGTAACCTGTCCAACACGAGTATTATCTACAGTATAATTCACTTTTATCACTGGTGTATAAATTGAATCTACTGATATAACCCCTATTTGTTGAGCATTTGATTTATTTTTCTCTGATGAAACATAACCTCTACCTTTTTCTATAGTCATTTCCATATACAATCTATGTCCCGACTCTAATGTGGCTATATGCAAATCTGGATTTAAAACCTCAACATCTGCATCTTCTCTTATATTACCTGCTGTAATCTCGCCTTCAGTATCAACATCTATGTATATAGTCTTTGGTTCATCAGTATGTAATTTAAGTGACAGTTGCTTTATGTTTAAAATTATTTCTGTAACATCTTCTAATACACCTGGAATAGTTGTAAACTCATGCAATACTCCATCAATTTTTATTGATGTTACAGCTACACCTGGCAAAGAAGATAATAATATCCTCCTTAATGAATTTCCTAAAGTTATCCCATATCCTCTTTCTAAAGGCTCAATAACAAATTTACCATAAGTACCATTATCATCTTCCGCCACTTTTTCAATTTTTGGTTTTTCTATTTCTATCATCTAAAAACCTCCCTAAATCCATACATTCTTATACAGCAGAAAAACTCCATACACTTTGAAATATCACCGCTAACTACTCTTACTTTTTCTAAATATCTAAAATCTTCAATCTCTTACCACAAAGGCAGTGGGGCTATCATTCCCCACTCATAAATATGAGACAACAAAGTCTCACAAAGTAACACCCTATTTAGAATACAACTCAACAATAAGATGTTCTAATACTTGTAAATCAATATCTTCTCTTTCTGGCATAGCAATCACTTTACAACTTAAACTTTCTAAATCAAATTCTAACCATTTTGGTACTTTTGTTATATTAACTTCAATAGTTTCCTTTATTTTAGAAAGATTTTTACTTTTTTCTCTAACAGCTACAACATCATCAACTTTAATTAAATAAGATGGAATATTAACCTTTTTTCCATTAACTGTTATATGACCATGTCTTACCAATTGCCTTGCTTGTGCTCTAGACTCTGCTATTCCCATCCTATAAACAACATTATCTAATCTTCTTTCTAATAGTCTTAAAAACTCTTCACCTGTTACTCCTTGTTTTTTAACAGCAGCATCAAAATATCTTCTAAATTGGCCTTCTAAAATTCCATAAAATCTCTTTGCTTTTTGCTTTTCACGCAATTGTAATCCGTATCCTGTTATTCTCTTCCTTTGTTGTCCATGCTGACCTGGCGCATATGCTCTTCTAGCAATTGCACACTTATCTGAATAACATCTTGAACCTTTCAAGAAAAGTTTACATCCTTCTCTACGACAAAGTCTACAAGACGCTCCTGTATATCTTGCCATTTATCTACACACCTCCAAATTAAACACACTTATTTTATACTCTTCTTCTTTTTGGTGGACGACACCCATTATGAGGAATAGGAGTAACATCTTTTATAAGACTAACTTCTAATCCTGCTGCTTGCAATGCTCTGATAGCTGCTTCCCTACCTGAACCTGGTCCTTTAACGTAAACTTCTACACATCTTAATCCATGTCCCATAGCAGATGTTGCCGCCGCCTCAGCTGCCATTTGTGCTGCAAAAGGAGTACTCTTTCTTGAACCTCTAAATCCTAATCCTCCTGCACTAGCCCAAGATATTACATTACCTGCAATATCAGTTATTGTAACTATTGTATTATTAAAAGATGAACATATATGCACTGCTCCACGTTCTATATTTTTACGTTCTTTTCTCTTTCTTGTAGCTTTTTTAGCCACCTTTGCTGCTGCCATTAATCCTCTAACCCCCTTCTATTTCTTTTTCTGTGCACTAACCAACTTTTTAGGTCCTTTTCTAGTTCTTGCATTATTCTTGGTATTCTGACCTCTTACAGGTAATCCCATACGATGCCTTCTTCCCCTGTAGCAACCAATATCTATAAGTCTTTTAATATTTAATGCTATATATCTTCTTAAGTCACCTTCAACTTTATAGTCCTTGTCTATTATATCTCTTAATTTTGCAACTTCTTCTTCATCTAAATCTTTTACCCTTTTATCTGGATTTATACCAACTGTCTTCAAAATTTTATTTGACAACGATTTTCCTATTCCAAAAATATATGTCAACCCAATTTCTACTCTTTTCTCTCTTGGTAAATCAACACCGGCAATACGCGCCATTCTTTTACACCTCCAAAATAAGTCCTTTT
>JBGUYI010000150.1:0-6346 GCA_045118635.1 Acetivibrionales bacterium | reverse complement strand
AACTCCCACTGAATTGTAAATATGTACCCACCGCCTACGCTTTTTCAAGCTTAGAGGCGGGGGACATCTCCGACTGAGTTATAATGAGTGTGAAAAGCAAAGGGAGGAGAGTATAGTATTATGAGGCTTTATAAATCAAACATTCCAAAACCTGGGCGAATAATAGGAAAAATAGTGAACAAAGTTTTTTACATTTTTTATATTGACGTAAAAGGAGAGTTGTACTCGCATTAGCAAAAATTTCTTATGAATAAAAAAGTATGATATAATAAATTGTATACGTTTGAAGATAAAATTAGTAGGAAGGTTATGATATATAGTGTTAGATGAATTTCAAAGAACTAAAATGCTAATAGGCGATGAGAATTTGTCCAAATTAAGAAATAAGAAAGTAGCTATTTTTGGTATTGGTGGTGTAGGTTCATATGTTGCAGAAGCATTAGCTAGGGTTGGCATTAATGAATTGGTATTAGTAGATAATGATGTTGTGTCTATAACTAATATAAATAGGCAACTTGTGGCACTTCATTCTACTATTTCAAGACCTAAAGTAGAGGTTATGAAAGAAAGAATTTTAGATATAAATAAAAAAGCATTGATAAAAACATATAAAGAGTTTTATAATAGAAGTAGTGCTAGTTTTTTATTGCAGGATGATTATGATTACATAGTTGATGCGATAGATTCAGTTGCCTCGAAAATAGATTTAATAATAGAATCAAAAAGAATGGGTATACCTATTATTAGTTCTATGGGAGCTGGGAATAAGTTAGATCCAACTAGATTTGAAGTGGCTGATATATATAAAACATCAGTTTGTCCTTTAGCAAGATGTGTTAGAAAGAAATTAAAAACATGTGGAATAACAAGCTTAAAAGTGGTGTATTCAAAAGAGGAGCCCAAAAAAGCAATAGATGAAGGAGTTCCTGCTAGTATATCGTTTGTTCCATCGGTAGCAGGTCTTATTATAGCATCAGAAGTAGTTAAAGATTTGTTAAAATAGTGAATAATTTTTGAATGGAGGACAATTACATTGGAAAATATTAAACTTAAGGATGTCTTAAAAAGTGGTGATATTGTTAGAACTAGGAAAAGAGGCGAAAAAAAGTGGAATACTAATATTGCTTTTAATGTAAAAAATGATGAGCTTGTTCTTGATGCAGGTATAAATGAGGAGTATTATAAAAGTATAAAAGTCGGCGATAAAGTAGAATGTAAAGTTACGTTAGATAAGTTTGAATATACCATTGAAGCTAACGTTACTGATATGGCTTCTACTCCGATGCAGACTATGACATTAAATATAAAAGAAATAAAGAAGTATGATAATTTAAGAAAAGAATCTAGGCATTTTGTATATTTGTTTGCTTTGATAAGACAAAATGAAGAAGATAGAGATCCTATATTTTCAGTTATAACTGATATAAGTAAGGGTGGAGTTGCAGTATTAATAAATGACAGGAATAGTATGGAGAGAGAAAATATTAGTGTACATGATAGAGTTTATTTTGAAGTATCATTAGAAGATCAAAGAAAAATAAAATTTGAAGGGATAATAAAGAGAGAAAAGAAAACTAAAAGTAGTATAGAGTATGGAGTACAGATAAGTGATATAGATAATGATAATAGAAAAGTTTTAGACGATTATGTAGATGAGTTAAAAAATACAGATGATGAGTTTCAACAATTGAAACAAGAAATATGGGAATATAATTTTAGTGTGTGAAAAATATGAAAGTAGAAGGTATGTTTTAATGTATAAAGAGTTTGGAATAGATGATAGAATAATAACGTTGGCGAAAAATACTCAGGAAGAAATAAAAGATAAATTTTCTGATATTGAAGATATAAGAGAATATAACCAATTAAAAGTTATAAAAGCAATGCAAGATAATGGACTTAGTGATACTCATTTTAGTCAAACTACAGGATATGGTTATTCTGATAGAGGAAGAGAAATATTAGATTCCTTATATGCTAGTGTTTTTAAGGCAGAAAAGGGTTTGGTGAGAAGTCAAATAGTTTCGGGTACACATGCTTTATCGCTAGTTTTATTTGGAATTTTAAGACCATCGGATGAGCTTTTGTCTATTACAGGTAAGCCGTATGATACAATGGAAGAGGTAATAGGTATAAGAGGAAAAGGGATGGGTTCATTAAAAGAATTTGGTATTATATATAGACAGGTTGATTTAGAAAATGATGGGACATGTAATATAGAAAAAATAAAGCAATGTATAAATCAAAATACAAAAATGGTTATGATACAAAGATCTAGAGGGTATGATACAAGAAATTCTTTGAGTATAGACTATATAGAACATATTATAAAAGAAATAAGAAAAGTAAGTAAAGATGTTGTGATTTTTGTAGATAACTGTTATGGTGAGTTTGTTGAAAAGAAAGAACCAATTGAAGTGGGAGCAGATATTATAGCAGGATCTCTTATAAAAAATCCGGGCGGGGGGTTAGCGCCAACAGGAGGTTACATAGTAGGTAGAGAAGATTTAGTAAAGAAGGTATCATATAGATTGACGGCACCAGGGATAGGTGATGAAATAGGTGCAACACTTGGTGGGAATAGGCTTATGTTTCAAGGATTATTTATGGCTCCACATGTGGTATCAGAAGCTTTAAAAGGAGCTGTATTTACGTCAAGAATTATGCAAAAGTTAGGATATGAAACATGGCCAAGGTTTGATGAAAAAAGAAGTGATATAATACAGGCTATAAAGTTTAATAATAAGGAAGAATTAATAGCGTTTTGTCAAGGTATACAAAAAGGATCGCCAGTAGATTCATTTGCTGTACCCATGCCTTGGGATATGCCAGGTTATGAGCATCAGGTTATAATGGCTGCGGGCACATTTATTCAAGGGGCATCAATAGAATTAAGTGCGGATGCACCAATAAAAGAGCCATATATAGCTTTTATGCAAGGAGGATTAGTTTTTGAACATGTAAAGTTGGGTGTAATGATAGCTTTGAGTGATATTCTAGAGACTAAAGAGGAGTTTTAAAATATGTCAAATGGCAAATATAAAAAGAGAAAAAGAATGAAAAAAAGCAGGAAAAATACCTCAAATTTGATATATGTTATGATGGCATTATTTTTGGCTGTGTATATACCGTCCATATATAATTTAGTTTGTGGAAAGTCTATTAATGTTGGATTTATTTCTTTAGGTGAGATAGAAGAGTCAGTAAATGCAAAAGCATATATCATAAGAAATGAAACTTTGATTAATGCTCCTTTTACAGGTAAGTACATATCTGATGTAGAAGAGGGAGAAAAAGTAGGTAATAGACAAAGAATAGCGACTGTATTAAGAGATGGAGATAAAGAAATTATAGATAATATAAAAGAATTGGACTTTGAAATTTTAGAAGCAAAGAGAAAGAAAGCTACAAACAAAGAAATTTTTAGTGAGGATATATCTAAAATAGATAAAGAGATAGAGAAAAAAGTAAAAATTTTAGCAGAGAATATAAGTGATTCAAAGTACATGAATCATAAAAGAATAAAGCGTGAAATTGATATGTTAATGCAGAAAAAAAATGAGATTATTGGAGAGAATATAGAGAATGATCCGTATGTAGAAACAAAAATAAATGAAAGAAAAATTTTAAAAGATAAGTTAAATAAAAATGAAAGAGAAATTTATGCACAAACTGCAGGATTGGTAAGTTTTGCTGTTGATGGCTTTGAAAATGTATTAAAACAATCTTCTATAGACAAATTGAATTATAAATTTTTGGAAGATATAAAAAATATAAAGAAGGATTCGGATAATTTATTTATAAGAGCGAATTTACCTTTTGCAAAAATAATAAGTGGTATAGATGCATATGTTGTTGTACCTTTAAATGAGAGTGATGCTAAAGGGTATAATGAAGGTAAAAATGTAAAAATAAGATTTAACGATATAAATAAAATTGTACCAGGAGAGATTATTAAATGTGTAAATGATAAAAGTAAAGTTTTAGTAGTTGTAAAAATAGATAAATCTTTGCAATATCTAACATCCTATAGGGTGTGCGATGTAGACTTAATAAAAAATTCATATAATGGGTTTAAAGTTTCAAGAAAGAGTCTTAAAGATTATGACCAATTGACAAAAATAGCAAAAATAGGTATAGTAAAACTTAATAAAGTAAAATATAATGATGTAAAAGTATTGGGTTGTAATGAAGAATTTGCTATAATAGAGAATGAGTTGTTGGATTCGGGGAAAAATATAAACTTATATGATAAATTTATATTAGAACCGCAAAATGTTGTAGAAGGTCAAATAATAAATGGAATATAAAATACTTTAGAAAAAACATATTTTGGTCGATTAACATAATAAGGCTAAATAAAACAAATTTTAGGATATATAGGTAGGGGAGGAATAAAAATGGCGAATATAGTAAATAGAGTTAAGAATTTCGTGGGTTGGGAGGAAGAAGAGGATATGGAATATAGTCAAAATGAAGAAACATTGAATGAACAACAAAGTTTTTTTTCTGGTAATAGTAGAAAGTCACAAGATAAGAGTAAAATTGTCAATATTAATGATGTTTCATCAAAACTTAAAGTAGTTGTTATGCAACCTGAGAATTTTGAAGATGCACAGGAGATATGCGATTATTTAAAGGACAAAAAACCAACAGTTATTAACTTAGAGAATGTAGAAAAGGAAAATGCACAAAGAGTGATAGACTTTTTAAGTGGAGCGGTTTATGCATTGGAAGGAAACATACAAAAGGTTGCAAATGGGATATTTATAGTAGCACCATATAATATTGACATAATGAATGATTTGAATGATGAAATAAAAAATAAGAACGGATTCATATGGAATAGGTAAGAAGGGTACATAAGTATTAAAGAAAGAATTCCTCACATGCTAGTATAGCGTGGGGCCAGGAATTCTTTGCTTTTTATTTTGTTAGATAAGACTTTATGAGGAGGAAATATTAATGGCTGCTAATTTATCTATGTGGTTGTCAGTTGTAATATTTTTAGTGACTTATGTATTTATTATTTCAGAGAAATTTGACAGAGCAATTGTTTCACAAATAGGTGCTTTTTTTATGATTTTATTAAAGATCATAGATCAAAAATCAGCGTTTTCCGATATAGACTTTAATACATTAGGATTACTTATAGGTATGATGATTTTGGTTATGATAACTAAAAGAAGTGGTATATTTGAATATGTTGCTATAAAGCTTGTAAAAATAGCCAAAGCTAATCCTGTGAAAATATTAGTACTTTTATCAATAACAACAGGTTTTATGTCAGCTTTTCTAGATAATGTAACAACTATATTGTTAATAATACCAATAACTATAAGCATTACAAATGACTTAAAGATAAATCCAGTACCTTTTATAATTACTGAGATTTTTGCATCTAACGTAGGTGGAACAGGCACTCTAATAGGAGATCCACCAAATATAATAATAGGAAGTGCGGTAGGATTTACATTTAAAGATTTTTTAATAAATAATGGGCCATTTGTTGTTATTACATTGCTAATAGTTGTGATATTGTACGCATTAAAGCACAAAAAAGAGTTGGTTACGACAGATTTGTTAAAAACGGAGATAATGAAAAAGGATGAAAAAAAGCTAATAAAGGATAAAGTGCTTTTGAAAAAGAGTCTTATAGTATTAACTTTTGTTTTGTTAGCATTTTTGTTTCACGGAGAATTAGGATATGAATCAGCTACAGTGGCTATGTTTGGCGGAATTGTGTTACTTTTGATATCTAAAATTCAAGTTGAAGAAATATTTAAAGAGATAGAGTGGAATACTATATTTTTTTTCATAGGATTATTTATTTTAGTAGGCGGGTTAAAATCCACAGGAGCTATAGATATGTTAGCTGAGTATGTATTAAAAATAACAAATGGAAACTTAGCATTAACAACATTGTCTATTTTGTGGGTGTCGGCAATAGCATCAGCATTCATTGATAATATACCATTTGTTACAACTATGATACCTTTAATATTTCATATAAGTGAAGTATCAAAAATGGATGTTAATCCCTTGTGGTGGGCGTTATCACTAGGAGCATGTCTTGGTGGCAATGGAACTATTGTTGGAGCTAGTGCTAATGTAATAGCAACTGGAATGTCTGAGAAATTTGGTCACAAGATAACATTTAAGAAATTTTTTGCTGAGGCATTTCCTATGATGATACTTACTGTTATTTTGGCCACAATATATATTTGGAGGGTGTATTTAATTTAATATGAGAAAAGACTTATAACGTAAGTACAGAGATGTCCCCCGCCTCTAAGCTTGAAAAAGCGTAGGCGGTGGGTACATATTTACAATTAAGTGGGAGTTC
>JBGUYI010000149.1:0-41101 GCA_045118635.1 Acetivibrionales bacterium | reverse complement strand
GAACTCCCACTTAATTGTAAATATGTACCCACCGCCTACGCTTTTTCAAGCTTAGAGGCGGGGGACATCTCTGTACTTACGTTATACATATGATTTATTTTTAATGCATCTAACTCATAGATACAGTTGCAATTATTCGTTACTACTTGTCCTATAAAAAAGCTAAACCTATTACAAAAATTTTTAAAAACAAAAAACGACTCGCAGAAACTTCTCTACTAATCGTTTTCGTTCTTCAATATTATTGTGCATTACATCACACCCTAAAGTCACAAACGCGTGTCACAAATTTATTACCTTACGTTATTTCTCCACTCTAATTCTCCACGTTCTAACGACTTTATTAAAAGCTCAGCCGTAGCAATATTTGTTGCAAAGGGAATATGATTTTGATCACATAAATTCAAAATTCCACCAATGTCTGGCTCATAATTTGCACGTGAATCAGGATCCCTAAAAAATATAACCAAATCTACTTCATTATACGCTGCTCTTAAACTTAATTGCTGTCCCCCCACTATTCCTTGAGAAACTTTTATTATATTGAGACCTGAAACCTCAACCAATACAGATGCTGTATCTGCAGTTGCAAACAATGTATGCTTCTTTAGTATATCCTTATATGCAATACAAAACGCACCCATCAGTTCCTTTTTCTTATTATGCGCTATCAGTGCAATATTCATTATTATCACAATCCATTTTTATATTTTGTTACATCCTTCCCCACCTGCTTCTAAAATCTTAGATACAAAAGTGGTAATTTTATCTTGCACTATTCATGCAAATAGTAAATTTTTCAAACGAATAGTACTAACCTACTAAGACAGTACGAGCTCCTCCCCGTATGTCCCAAAATTATTTACTTTAATCTCCCATTTTTCGACTGGGTTTATTTTAATACATTATCTGGAAAATGTCAATGCTCATTTTTTGTAATTCATCCCACTCCCATACAACTTTTCGATAAAATTATCCCTCCTAAAAAACTTCACTAAGACTTCATATTCTTAATAGGAATATTTGCTATTAAAGCTGGAACAAATCTTTCTCCATCTTCACTCTTTGTTCTCGTCATCTGGATATCTAATGCATTTTCCTCAATATCCATATAATGAGAAATAACTTTTATAATTTCCCCTTTTACCATTTCTAAAAATTGTGGAGAAACATTCGCCCTATCATGAACTAATACAAGCTTAAGCCGTTCCTTTGCAACATCTTTTGATGTTTTTGTTCGACTAAAGAACTTTAATAAATCCATTTCTAGTCCCCCCTCCTTTATACTGTCTTAAATCCAAATATTTTTTTTATTTTAAATACCAAACTTTCTTCATTAAATATATCTCCTATTGGAATATCTTCTCCTGTTATCCTTCTTGCTATTTCACGATATGACTTTCCTGCTAATGATTTTAAATCTGTTACAGCTGGTTCACCTCTATTAGTTGAAACTACTATCTTTTCATCATCTGGTACAACACCTATTAATCTTATTGCTAAAATATCTATTATGTCATCTATATTCATCATGTCTCCACGTTTTACCATATCTACTCTTACTCTATTTACTAAAAGTCTAGTATCTTTTACATCATTTGCTTCTAATAACCCTATTATTCTATCTGCATCTCTTACTGCTGAAACTTCAGGCGTCGTTACCACTATAGCCCTGTCAGCACCTGCTATGGCATTCTTAAATCCTTGTTCTATACCCGCTGGACAATCTATTAATATGTAATCAAATTCCTTTTTTATTTCATCTAATAATTTTACCATTTGCTCTGGATTTACAGCTGATTTATCTCTTGTTTGAGCTGCTGGTAAAAGATGTAACCCTTCATAGCGCTTGTCCCTTATTAACGCTTGCTTTACTCTGCAATTCCCTTCTATAACATCTACTAAATCGTACACTATTCTATTCTCAAGTCCCATGACAACATCTAAATTTCTAAGCCCTATATCTGTATCAATCAAAACAACTTTCTTGCCTAAAAGCGATAATCCTGTCCCAATATTAGCTGTAGTTGTAGTCTTCCCTACTCCACCTTTTCCTGAAGTTATTACAATAACCTCACCCATATTTTTACCCCCTTAGTTTATTTTTTTTGCACACTCCTATATTAACTATATATTTTTTTACTATTTTTGTCAAATATATTATTAACTTACTTTTTTTACTTTGTATTAATAATAATTTAAATTTTAACTTATTTATCCCCCACTTATATATTTTACCTTATTTTAGGTATAATAGTCAAATATTAATATTTTTTTCTTTTATTTGTATTATCTAAAAAGTATTCCACATTAACAAAAATTAATATTTTTAGTTGTATTTTTTACCTTGACGTGGCAAAATAATATATGATAAATAAGTTATAAAGGGGTTTTTATTAAATGTTTAGAACAATAAAATATCAAACTGGAGAATTGAAATCTATAGTAAATGACATGAAAAATGGTAAAATACCTATGCTTGAGGTGGACAATAAAGATGAATTAAATTGGGTATTAAATGAGTTGAAAAAATATTCTATATCAAGAATTGAAAATTTATCACCTGATAAAAAAGCTCGTGACGCTGTAAAAGAACCTGATTTTGAATTTAGATTGGCTTTTTCTTATAATAATGATTTGTCTAATGTAATGTATATAGATATATTCGAAGAACCTATTCCTGATAAGGATTATGATCCTATATTTGGGGACTAAAAAAGAAGTAGGAAAATACCCTACTTCTCTAATATGTCTCTTGCCTCTCTAATTTGTTGATCTGTTGGTGTCGGCACTCCCTCTAACGGATAAGTAAGACCTAATTTATACCACTTATCTTTACCTAAATTATGATACGGCAATACCTCTACTTTTTTCACTGTTTTTAATGTATCTATAAACTTTCTAGTTTTTATTAAATCTTCTTTATCATTAGTATAACCTGGAATTAAAACTTGTCTTATCCAAACATCTATACCTCTATCTGAAAGATATCTCGCAAATCTTAACTCATTTTTATTTGATACCCCAATAAGAGATTTACACTTCTCATCGTCAATATGCTTTATATCCAAAAGCACTGTATCCGTATGATCTAATAACTCCCTTATAGTATCTGTTATGTGAACACATCCTGATGTATCAAGACATGTTGTCATACCATTTTTATGAGCTTCTTTAAAAAGTTCTGTTACAAACTCTGGCTGGAGTAACGGCTCTCCTCCAGATACCGTTATCCCTCCATTTCCTGATGCCTTCATATAAGGTTTACATTTTAATGCTTTCTTTATTATCTCAGATACAGTATACTCATTACCACCTCTTAAAGGAATTGTATCTCTATTCTGACAAAACTTACACCTTAACGGACATCCTTGCATAAATATCACAAACCTTATCCCTGGCCCATCTGCCGCACCAAATGTTTCAAATGAATGTATTCTTCCTTTTAATTCATCTCTACACATGATCTTATATTCTCTCATGGATAGTACGATTTATAACATCTAGCTGTTGATCTCTTGTCAACTTTGTAAAGTTTACTGCATACCCTGAAACCCTTATTGTTAATTGTGGGTACTTTTCAGGATGTTCCATTGCGTCTATCAAAAGCTCTCTATTAAATACATTCACATTGACATGATGCGATAATTGTGAGAAATATCCGTCTAACAATGCTGTTAAATTCTTTACTCTCATATTTATATCTTCTCCTAATGCAGATGGTACTATTGCAAATGTGTAAGATATTCCGTCCTCTGATTGTGAATAATTTAACTTAGCTAATGAGTTTAATACTGCAACTGCTCCGTTTGTATCTCTTCCATGGATTGGGTTTGCTCCAGGTCCAAATGGTTCTCCCGCTCTTCTTCCATCTGGAGTGTTTCCTGTAGCTTTTCCATAAACTACATTAGATGTTATTGTCAATATTCCAAGTGTTGGCTTAGCTCCTCTATATGTCTTTTGCTTTCTAAATCTTTCCATAAAGGCTTTTTGAATCTTAACAGCAATTTCATCTACTCTATCATCGTCATTACCATACTTAGGGAAGTCTCCTTCTATTTCATAATCTACTACAATTCCATTTTCATCCCTTATTGTCTTAACTTTCGCATATTTCATTGCTGAGAATGAATCGGCTGCTATTGAAAGACCCGCTATTCCACCTGCCATTGTTCTTATTATTTCTTTATCATGCAATGCCATTGCCAAACTTTCATATGAATATTTATCATGCATATAATGAATTATATTTAATGCATCCATATATATCTTTGCTACGTAATCCATCATTTGCATATATCTATCCCATACTTCATTGTAATCTAAATACTCTGATGTTATTGGTGCAAATTTTGGTGCAACTTGTTTTTTTGAAACCTCGTCAACTCCACCGTTTATAGCGTATAGCAATGTCTTTGCTAAGTTCGCACGTGCTCCAAAAAATTGCATTTGCTTTCCTATTCTCATAGGTGATACACAACAAGCTATTCCATAGTCATCCCCTAAATAATCTCTCATTTGATCATCATTTTCGTATTGAATAGACGATGTTTCTATTGATATCTTTGTTACGTAATCTTTGAATCCCTTTGGCAAACGTGTACTCCACAAAACTGTTATATTTGGTTCTGGAGCTGTTCCCATAGTTTCTAATGTATGAACTAATCTAAATGAATTCTTTGTAACTAATGTTCTTCCGTCTAATCCCATTCCTCCAACACTTTCTGTAACCCAAACTGGATCTCCTGAAAATAATTCATTATATTCTGGAGTTCTTATGAATCTTATCATACGAAGTTTCATTACAAAGTGATCCATCATTTCTTGTGCATCTTCTTCTGTTATCTTGCCATTCTTTAAATCTCTTTCTATGTAAATATCTAAAAATGTTGATACTCTTCCTAGACTCATTGCTGCACCATTTTGTTGTTTTACTGTACCAAGGTATGCAAAATATACCCATTGTATTGCTTCTTTTGCATTTGATGCAGGCTTGGAAATATCAAACCCATATGATAAAGCCATCTTCTTTAATTCTTCTAATGCCTTTATTTGTTCATTTATTTCTTCCCTTTGTTGTACAATACTTGGACTCATCCATACCCCTACTGTATTATCAAAGTCTTCCTTCTTTTGCTTTATAAGCTCGTCCACTCCATACAACGCAACTCTTCTATAGTCTCCTATAATTCTTCCTCTACCATAACCATCTGGCAATCCTGTTAATAATTTATTACTTCTTGCTCTTCTTATCTCTGGTGTGTATGCTTCAAACACCCCGTCGTTATGAGTTTTTCTATAATGAGTATAAATATCTTTTATCTTTTCTGATACTTCAAATCCATATGCTCCACATGATTTTTCTACTATACGTATACCACCTTCTGGCATAATAGCCCTCTTTAGTGGTTCGTCTGTTTGCAATCCTACAATAACTTCTAAATCCTTATCAATGTATCCAGGTTTATGACTTGTTATAGTAGACGCTACATCCGCTGAACACGCTAATACTCCCCCATTTTCTCTTTCTTTTTCATATAGTTTCAAAACTTCTAGCCAAAGTTTTTTTGTGTTTTCTGTGGCTCCAACCAAAAACGAACTATCTCCTTCATACGGAGTATAATTAGTTCTTATAAAATTTGCTACATTTATTTCTTGGCTCCACAAACCTGACAAAAATCCTTCCCACTCTTTTTTGAAATCCATATTTAACACCTTCCTTTTTACAAATTACTTTCTAACAAAAAAATCTATTTAAAAATATATAAATATTTTGTTATTCATATTCAACAACATCTATCCATTTTTCTAACATTTCTTGCTCATTTTTATTTCCTTTAGTCATCTGAGTTGCAGCAACTATTGGAATCCATCTTTGAATATTTGCTCTACTTATTTCACTTTTTTTACAAAACAAATCTAAGTACTTATTTGCAACATCATTTTTGCCTTCTATTGAAAATATCAAAAATGTTCTAGCAGCATCGGCTGACGCATTCCCTATAGTCGCATGCGCCCAGTCCACAATATAGTGCTTTCCATCTTGCCCCATTATTATATTACTTGGATTAAAATCGCCATGACAAAGTTTTGTGTGATTTTTCATTCCATCCAATCTTTGTAATAATTCATATTTTGTATTCTCATCTATTAAATTTGTTTGTGTTAATTTTCTAGCGTATTTATCCTTTATTTTATTTAACAAAGGCACACTCTTAGTAAGCACTTCTAATTGTATATCTACAAAAAGATCTAGATAATAATCCAGTTTATCGGGATTTTTATCCATTAATTCTTGTAATGATTCTCCTTCTACATATTCAGTAACTAAACCCCATCTATTTCCAATCTTAGTTACTTCCTTTAACTTAGGTATATTTAAATCACAACCTTCTTCCACTCTAGATAAAATTAATGCCTCATTTAAAATATCAGACTTTAAATAATTTTCAACAAACAATTTTATTATACTGTCATTATCCTTATATACTGATTTTGTCTTTCTTCTCTCAATCTCATTATTTAAATTATATGACATTATCTTTCACCTCCATAGTATACTTTGCAATATATGTCTTTTATATCTTTTATTAGCGGATACCTTGGATTCGCTCCTGTACACTGGTCATCAAATGCTTGTTCACTCATCTCATCTAGCGTTTTTAAAAATTCCTCTTCAGATATACCATAATCTCTTATAGTATGCTTTATACCTATTGCATCTTTTAGTTCATTTATTTTTTCTAACAATTTATTAAACTTCTCATTGTCGTCTTTTCCATCAATCCCTAAATACTCCGCAATCTCTGCATATCTTCTTAATGTATGAGGATATTCATACTGTGGAAATGTTCCCATTTTTCCTGGAACTTCTTCACTATTATATTTCATTACCTCATTTAAAACTAATGACACTGTTACACCATGTGGCAAATGATGAAACGCTCCTAACTTATGTCCCATTGAGTGACTAATACCTAAAAACGCATTTGCAAATGCAATACCAGCCATTGTTGCCGCATGTGCCATTTTTTCTCTAGCTTCCGGATCTTTTGCTCCATTTTCATAAGCCCTTGGCAAATACTTAAATATAATCTTTATAGCCTCTAGTGCATAAGCATCTGTAAATTCAGTGGCAAGCATTGATGCATATGCTTCTATCGAATGAACTAATGCATCTATACCCGAAGCACTTGTAAGACCTTTTGGCGCATTCATCATCATATCTGAATCTACTATTGCCATATTAGGTAACAATGCATAATCTGCTAATGGATACTTGACACCTGTGCTCTCATCTGTTATTACTGCAAATGGTGTAACTTCTGATCCTGTTCCTGCAGTTGTCGGAATTGCTACAAAATAAGCTTTTTCTCCCATCTTAGGAAATGTATATACTCTCTTTCTAATATCCATAAACCTCATTGCCATATCCAAAAAATCAACTTCTGGATGTTCATACAATACCCACATTATTTTTGCAGCATCCATCGCAGATCCTCCACCTATCGCTATGATACAATCAGGCTTAAACTCTTGCATCAATTTTGCTCCCTCTTTAGCACACGAAAGATTTGGATCAGGCAGTACATTTGAAAATGTTACATGCTCTATTTTCATTTTGTCTAATTTATTTGTTACAACTTTTGTATAACCATTCTCAAACAAGAACTTATCAGTTACTATAAAAACTCTCTTTGAATTGTCCTTTAATTCTTCTAGGGCTACTGGAAGACACCCTCTTTTTATATAAACTTTCTGTGGAACTCTTAACCATAGCATATTATTTTTCCTTTCTGCGATTGTTTTTATATTAAGCAAATGCTTTATACCTACATTTTCTGAAACAGAATTTCCTCCATAACTACCACAACCTAGTGTCAAAGAAGGTGTTAAAGAAAAATTATAAATATCCCCTATTCCACCTTGCGACGATGGAGTGTTAATTAAAACTCTACAAGTCTTCATTTTATTATAAAACTTTTCTATTTTATCTTTCTCTGTATCAACATTTATATAAATTGAAGCTGTATGCCCCATTCCTCCGTCTAATATAAGTCTATGTGCCTTTTCTACAGCATCATCAAAATTTGAAGCCCTATACATTGCCAAAACAGGTGACAACTTTTCATGAGCAAATTCTTCCGAAATATCAACACTAGTAACTTCACCTATCAAAATTTTTGTATTATCTGGCACACTTACTCCAGCTAAATTAGCTATTGTATGTGCACTTTGACCTACTATCTTTGCATTCAACGCTCCATTTATTATAATTGTATTTCTTACTTTTTGTATCTCATCTGAATTTAATATATAACATCCTCTTTCTAAAAACTCTTTCTTTACCTTGTTATATACATCATCTAAAACTATAACAGATTGCTCAGATGCACATATCATTCCATTATCAAAAGTTTTTGAATGTATTATAGAATTCACTGCCAACACAATATTTGCTGTACTATCTATTATCGCAGGTGTATTACCTGCTCCAACACCTATTGCTGGCTTTCCACTAGAATAGGCTGACTTTACCATGCCAGGTCCACCTGTCGCTAAAATAGTATCAACACTATGCATTAAATAAGTTGTTAACTCTAATGATGGTACATCAATCCAAGAAATTATATCCTTTGGTGCACCCGCTTTTACTGCTGCTTCTAAAACAATTTTAGCTGCCTCTATTGTGGATTTTTTTGCCCTAGGATGCGGACTTATTATAATACCATTTCTTGTTTTTAAAGAAATTAATGTTTTGAATATGGCTGTAGATGTTGGATTTGTTGTCGGAATTACCGCTGCTATAACACCTATAGGTTCAGCTATTTTCTTTATACCATAAGACTTATCTTCTTCTATTACACCACAAGTCTTCTCATTTTTATATTTATTATATATATACTCTGCTGCATAATGATTTTTTATCACTTTATCTTCTATGACACCCATGCCAGTTTCTTCTACCGCCATCTTAGCAAGTTGTATCCTTGCACTATTGGCTGCCATCGCTGCTACTTTGAAAATCCTATCAACTTTTTCTTGAGAATAATAAGAGAATTCTTCTTGCGCTTTTCTTACTTTCTTAATAGCATTTTCAAGTGTTTCAATACTATTAACTATTTCTCTGTCTTTCTTCATACTAATACTCCCCTTCATAAATTTCTTATTTCCAATTACATCTACCCATCTATATAACGTCTCTTACTAATTGGATATAAAATAAGACCTTCCTCCTATCGAGAATAACACAAAGTTAACAAATATTCAAGTTTTTTGCTAACTTATTAATATCTTTCGTTTTTATTGCCAAAAAATAGCCCTGTGAAGTTGTAAAAAATTGTGTACTTTTGCTAATTTTTTTTATCTATAAAAGATTATAAGTTTTCTTCTTGTTCCTTTTTTTTCTTAATTTGGAAACACTAAGCACAAAACCTATAGCTGCAAAATTGGCTAACATAGATGTTCCTCCTTGACTTATAAAAGGCAACGGTATTCCTGTAACCGGTAAAATACCTATAGTCATACCTATATTTTCTATAAAGTGTGCACCAATCATTGCTACAAAGCCCATTACTATAAATTTGCCATATATATCTTCTGAATTTTTTGCTATATATATACATCTTAATAATATAAATAAAAAAATTAATACAACTAATACACTAAACACAAGTCCTGTTTCCTCTCCTATGACCGAAAATATAAAATCAGACTCTTTAACTGGAACTGCAGAATTTTGTGTTTGTATTCCTTTAAATAATCCTTTTCCAAATATTCTACCCGAACCTATAGTCATTTTAGACCTTAATACATTCATACCTGAGCCTAATGGATCTAATTCTGGATTCAAAAATACTCTTATTCTATCTTTTCTCTTTTCATTTAAAACAAAAAACCACATTACTGGCATAAGTGCTAAAAATGATCCACCTATCGCAGCAATATATTTCATACTTAATCCATAAACAAAAAGTAATACAAAAAATATCGCGACAAATACACATGCCGTTCCAAAATCTTTTTGTATTACAACTAGAGACAAAGGTATCATCGCAGATACACACAGTTTTAATAAATCCTTAATATCAGAAGTTTCTTTTAATTTTACAAGATATTTAGAAACAGTTAAAACAAATGTTACTTTAGCAAACTCTGCTGGTTGTATAGTTATTCCCGCTATTTTTATCCAACTTCTACTACCTATTTGCTCTCCTCTACCTATTAACAAAACAAGTACTAACAAAAAACAGCTGCCTATATATGCTAAACTTATCAAAATATTTATACTTCTATAATCAAAAAAACTAATCACAATTGCTATAATACAACCTAAAATAAAAGTCAAGCTTTGAACAATTATCATCTTAGTCCCGCCACTTGTCCTAGTCATAGTTGCACTTTTTACGACAATTAGACCAAATATTGCTAAAAAAACAACTGGCAAAAATGTTATGATATCAAAATTTTTAAATATATTTCTTTTTCCTCTTTCTTCAACAAAATACATTCTACTACTCTCCACTTTTATTTAAAATTTGTTTCCTCTTTTCGTGAAAAAAAACAAAAGAAAATATCACTACCAACAAAAACGACAATACCTTTGATACACGAAAACCTAAAAACATTAAACTATCAATTCTTAAACCCTCTATAAAAAATCTTGCTGTACCATATAATATCATATATAAGCATAAAACGCTTCCGTCAAACTTTTTATTTTTTCGTACCCTACACAATATAATAAATATAATTATATTTATTATAGACTCATACAAAAAAGTAGGATGCACCAGGTCCTTTGTTATGTTTACACCTTTTGCCATAAGTTTTGTTATCTCTTTATTAATTAAATCTCCACTCATCCCCCATGGCATATCAGTATTTACTCCAAATGCCTCCTGATTAGCAAAATTACCCCATCTTCCTATTGATTGTCCCAAAGCAAGATATGGTATTAAAACATCAATAAAATTTAAAAAATTATACTTCTTATGTACACAATATATATATACAGAAACTACAGCTCCTATTATTCCACCATATATTGCGAGTCCACCTGTCCTTAAATTTAAAATATCTACTAAATTATCACGAAACATGTCAAAATTAAAAACCACATAATACATTCTAGCACAAACTACTCCTACTATGGTAGATATCATTAAAACATTTGAAACATCATCTTTGGTATAACCAAAATGTTCTATGATTCTCATAGCTAAAAAATACCCAACTGTAACAGCCACCGCTATTATAATACCATACCAATATATATCCAAATTGCCGATAGTAACGGCAACTGGATCAATATTAAAATACAAATGTAATTTAGGAAACATTATATAATGCATTATAAAACCCCTTTACAATTATTTTTTAGGATACACAATGGATACTGCTAATCTATCTTCATTAAAATGTTCTTTTAAATAATATGACATATCATCAATTGTTACACTCTCTAATATTTCATAAATATCTAAACTTTTAACTCCTTTAAAATACATATCAATAAATGTGTTAGATATTCTTTCAACTACATTAAATTGCTTTATAAAATCTCCAATATGAGCTTTTTTTATTCTGTTAAAATCATTTTCTTGTACTTTATAATTTTTTATGGCATTTATTATGACATCCCTTACATGTTTTGGATCATCAACTTCTCCACCAAAGCTCGAAAATGCATAATTTTCCTCTATTGTATAGTCATAATCAAAAGAACCATTGATTAATCCTTCATCGTACATACTATTATATAGTTTCGAACTTCTTCCCATAATCATCTCTAATAATATGTTTATACAAATCTCTTTCTTTACCTTTTCTCTACCATTTAAAAATACATCATTATCTTTATATCCCATTAAAAATAAAGGTCTTGCTATTTGCCTTTCATCTTCAATCAATTTTTTATTAACTTCATCCGGTTCATTAGGATATATTCTTTTTACCGGTTGTGCTGGTTCTTTTATTTTTATATTATCATTTACCATCTTAAAAACGTCATTATAATGTACATCACCTACAACCAATATCATCATATTAGATGGATGATAAAACTTATTATAACATTTATACAAAAGCTCTTTATTTATCTTGGATATGCTTTCTATTGTACCTCCAATTTCTATTTTTACTGGATTGTTTTTATAAAAAGCATTGAGCAAATTAAAAAATACTGTCCTTGCTCCGCTATCTTTTAACATATTAATTTCTTGACCAATTATACCTTTTTCACTTTCAACATTTTGATCAGTTAAATATGGAGACTGAACAAATTGTAACAAAGTTTCAAAATTATTAGAAAAATTATCTGTACATGAAAACAAATACACTGTTTGTGCAAAGCCTGTATAAGCATTAGAACTTGCACCAAACTTAGAAAATTTTTCCATAACATTTCCTTCTTTTTGTTCAAACAATTTATGTTCTAAAAAATGCGCTATACCATCTGGAACTGTTATCTCTTCATTTGTATCATTATCCACAAACTTATTATTTAATGAACCATAATGTGTTGCAAAAGTAGCATATATCTTTCTATAGCCAGGCTTTGGAATAACAAAAGCCCTAAGCCCACTATCATGTCTATATTCGTATAATTTTTCATTTATATTATCATAACTAAATGTCTTTATTTCCAATTCATAAACACCCTCTCTACTTACTTTTTGATGTTAACACATACTCAGTATCCAAAATTATATTTTTAGACACTCTCACTATATCTTCTCTTTTTGCACTATTTATTAATCTCATAAAATCATTTATATCTTGTTTAAAATTAAATAACATATTAGTAAAATTAAAATCTACCATGCCTTGTTGTTTATCTTTTAAAGCTTCTAAAGCATTTTGCAAACTTTTTTTTGCTGTATCTATTTCTAAATCTGTTATATTACCACTTTTCATATCTTCTATTTCATTTAATATCATTTTTCTTACTATATCTTTATTCTTTGAATCTATACCAGTTGATACAACCATAATACCTTTGTATCTATACAAATTGGAACGAATATAATAGCAAAGACTATTTTTCTCTCTTATATTATTAAAAAGTCTTGATGATACACCTCCGCCTAATATACTATCATACACCATCAAATATGCATATTCATCATCATAAGGTTCGATATTAGTTCTAAATCCCATACAAAATTTATCTTGAACTATATCCATACTTTCAATTATAACCTTTTCTTCTAATACACTTTTCTTTTGACTAAAAACTTCTACCTTGATTAAATTATCACGTTTTAAATTTCTATAATATTCTGTGCAATTTAAAATAGTATCATCACTAACATCACCTGATACAAAAATATACATAGGCATACTCTTTAACATTCTCTCGTAATTTTTAACCAAGTCCTCATTCTTTATATTATCATAATCTTCTACTTTTCCATACTCATATATGCCATATGGTTCATCTTTGCACATATTTTCAATTAAACTTTGGTTCGCATAATCCATTTTATCATTGATTTTACTATTTATCAATTTTACTAAATTACTTTTTTCTGTCTCTACATATTCTTCTTTAAATAAACCATTTACTTTATACGGATTTAAAATAATATCATTCAAAAATGAAAAAGCCTCTTCTATTAAATTCTCATTATCTATGGCAAATTCATCATGTATAACACCAGCATAAAATTGCAATACATTAGTCTCACCTTTTTTATATATGTCACACCCAAATCCTAATCCATATAACTCATCCATTCTTTTTTCTAATTCTAATGTCTTAGGATATTTATTAGTACCTCTTTTTAACACTGCCATCATTAGTGCATTTTTTGCCACAGTATCCCTTGATAAATTATCCACAAAAAATACATTTATGGTATTGGTTTTAAATTTGTCCTCTTTTATATTAAATATTTTTATGCCATCACCACTAAATAACTCTTTCAAAACCATTTCACACCTTTCTTACTTTTTTTATATCTTTCTCTATCTGACTTACCAATTCATTTACATCCTTAAATTTTTTTTCATCTCTTATCTTATCCAAAAAATATACTTCTATATCTTTTCCATAAATGTTTTCATTAAAATCAAATATATTAGTTTCTATACTTTTATATTTTAAGCTACTAATAGTTGGATTATAACCTATATTTGTAATACTATCATATATTTTATCATTATAACAGGTTTTTGTTTTATAAACTCCGTTAGATGGCAATATGGTTTCATTATCTATTTTCATATTTGCTGTCTTAAAACCTATTGTTCCACCTATTTTTAATCCTACAACAACTGTTCCTAATAATGAAAATTCTCTTCCTAAAAGCTTATTCGCCTCTTTTACATTGCCATCACGTAATAACTTCCTTACATTTGTACTACTTATACCATCAATTTTTTCTACTACTTCCACATTAAAAAACTTTTTTAAATAGTCTACGTCACCTTCTCTATCTTTTCCAAACCTAAAATCATGACTTGAAACAACAGCCTTTACATTAAACTTATCTTTTAGGACTTTATTAATAAATTCATCTTTTCTCATGGATTTAAATTCCTCTGTAAAGTCCTCAAAATAAATATTACAAATACCCATATCTTTTAATATATCTACTTTTTGCTTTTTTGTTAAAATCCTTTCAGCAACATAGTGTCTTTCTATTATATAAACTAAAGGCTCTAAATTATTAACTTTTGCAATATATTTTAACCTTTCTATAAGTTTTTTATGACCTAAATGCAATCCATCAAAATTACCTATAGCAACAACTCTATGTATTTTCTTATCTAAAACTTCCATTTTATTCTTATCCCTTCTGGTAACTCTTTAGTCATGATTTTTATACTAAAAAATTTTTTATAAAGCGCAAAATCTTATTTAAACAAATAATTTCTTTGGCTTTATAAAAATTTCTCCTTGGCTTTTTATTACACTACCAAGTGCTAAAAAATTATTTTCTTTATCGTACACTCTAACAATTCCTTCATCTACTCTATTAGTCCTTATGAAGTTACCATTTAAAAATTTAATTTCTTGATTTTTTGTAATACTAACTTTAGGATAACAATCTAGAACATAATCGGTATTAATCAAGCACTCTGACAGTTTCCCAAATTCTTTTAATTTAATTATCTCTTCCAATGTTATAGCATCTTTTATGTCAAACTTACCAACCCTTGTTCTAACCAAAAACGACATATTAGCACCTACACCTAATTTTTGTCCTATGTCATAACACAACGTTCTTATATATGTACCTTTTGTTACTTCACATTTTATAATGGCTGTTTTATTTTCTTTTATATCAATTATCTCTATATTTTTAATATTAACCTTGCGCGGTTTCCTCTCAACAACCTCACCCTTTCTTGCTAAATCACACAATTTTTTACCATTTATCTTTATAGCTGAGTACATAGGTGGTATTTGCATATATTCACCAACAAATGACAATATAGCCTTGTCTATTTCTTCTCTTGTTGCATTATTTTCATAAACACAAACTACATCCCCAAATCTATCCTGGGTTGTTGTATCCACTCCAAATGTTATTTCAGCAACATATGTCTTATCACAATTTAATATATAATCAATAACACCACAGGCCTTACCTATACACACTGGTAAAACACCACAAGCCATAGGATCTAATGTCCCTGTATGCCCCACTTTTTTTATTCCAAAAATTTTTCTTAAAACAGCCACAACATCAAAAGATGTCATATTAGTGGGTTTTAATACATTTATTATTCCATTCACTTATTTTATTTCCCTTCTTGCATATTCTACTAATTTTTCTTTAAACTCTCTAATATCACCATCAAATGTACAACCTGAAGCCATCTTATGTCCTCCACCGCCAAATTCATTGGCTATTTTAGACACATCAACATATGACTTAGATCTAATACTTGCTCTCACCATACCATTTTCTTTTTCTTTTACTAGTATACCAACCTCAACACCTCTTATATTAATTACAAAGTCTATTATACCTTCTGTGTCACTTTCTTTTGCCATAACGTCCTTTATCATATCTCTTGTAATATACATAGTGGCTATCTTATCATTTTCAAAAGTCTCTAATGTCTCTATTGCTTTTGCTATAAGCTTGGTTCTTTCCTTTGTATTCTCATCAAAAAGTTTGTTTCCCAACATATTAACGTCTATTCCATATGTTATTAAATCTCCTGCTATCATATGTGTATTTTTTGTTGTATTATTAAATTTAAATCTTCCTGTATCTGTAGCTATTGCAACATACAAACAGGTTGCTATGACTTTGTCTATCTCTATATTCATTCTATTAATTAATTCATAAATCAATTCACCTGCCGCAGCTGCGTTATCATCTATGTACGAATTATTAGAATATTTATAATGAACTGCATGATGATCAATTACTATAACAGTAGAAATTTCATCTAGCATTCTAGCCCTTTTCCCTAAAAGCGTTTTATCTGCAACATCTACCACAATTAAAGTATCATGACATTCAAAATTCATATCATCTTTATAATACAAAATACCATCTATATGATCTAAAAATTCAAACCTTTTTGGTATATTTTCTTCTATGTATGTTGTCACATTCTTTCCAATTTTCTTTAGTGCCAACATAAGCCCTAAAGATGAGCCTAATGCATCTCCATCCATATTTATATGAGATATTATAGCTATATCACTTGACTCTTTTATTAATCGTATTATGTTATCCATTGTCATCCCCTATTTTTATGCGGCTTAAGTAACAAAGCCGCATATTTATTCTTGACCTTCACCAATTACCCCGACCCTAAAGGGGCGTGGCTTCAACCTAATTAATCTTTATGAATTTTTTCATCTATTAGTTTAGATATATAAAAGCCATGCTCTATTGAATCATCTAATTTAAATATTAGCTCAGGAAGTAATCTTAAATTAATATTTTGTCCAAGCTCATGTCTTATAAACTTAGATGCGCTTTCTAGCGCCAAAATAGCATTTTTCTTTTCATCATTATCTCCTAAAACACTAACATAAATTGTCGCATATTTTAAATCCTTTGTTACTTTTGCATGTGTTACACTAACCATCATTGGAAGTCTTGGATCCTTTACATCCGTTTGTATTATACGACTAACTTCTCTTTTTACTTCCTCTGATATTTTATCTATTCTATTTACTGACATATTCTTATACCTTCCTTTTCCTCAAAAAAGTAAACTACACTCTTTTTACTTCTTCCATTTCAAATGCTTCTACTATATCTCCTTCTTTTATGTCATTAAATGACTCTATAGATATTCCGCATTCAAAACCTTGTTGAACTTCTTTTACGTCATCTTTAAATCTCTTTAAAGATGCAAGTTTTCCTTCATTTATTACTATTCCATCTCTTATAACCCTTACTTCTGAGTTTCTCGTTATTTTACCATCTAATACATATGCTCCACCTATTGTTCCAACACCTGAAACTTTAAATATTTGCCTTATCTCAACATGCCCTAAAACTACTTCTTTAAATGTAGGATCTAGCATTCCTTTCATAGCTGCCTCTATATCCTCTATAGCATTATATATTACTCTATATAATCTTATGTCTACACCTGCACTCTTTGCAACTTCACTAGCATTCAAAACTGGTCTTACATTAAAGCCTATTATTATGGCATTTGAAACTTGTGCTAATATAACATCTTGCTCAGTTATTGCTCCAACTCCACCATGTATTATGTTTATTCTTACTTCATCATTAGTAAGTTTTTGTAGCGATTGCTTTACCGCCTCAACAGAACCTTGTACATCTGCCTTTACTATAAGATTTAAATCCTTTATATCTCCTGATTTTATATGCTCATAAAGCTCTTCTAATGATACCTTAGCTGATGCTTTTAACTGTTTTTGTCTTTGTTTTAATTTTCTCTTTTCTATAAGACTCTTAGCAAGTTTTTCATCTGTAATAGCATGAAATATCTCACCTGCTTCTGGTACTTCGTGCAGACCAAGAATTTCAACTGGTGTAGATGGTCCTGCTTTTTTTATTCTTCTTCTTTTATCATCTACCATCGCTCTTATTCTACCAAAAGTAACTCCAGCAACTATAGAATCCCCTACATTTAATGTTCCCTCTTGTACTAATAAAGTCGCTATAGAACCTCTGTCTTTATCTAATTTTGCCTCTATTACTGTACCTCTCGCTTGTCTCTCTGGATTAGCTTTTAATTCTAACATCTCAGAAACTAACGTAATCATTTCTAATAAGTTCTCTATACCCTCATTCTTTTTAGCTGAAACTGATACAAAAATAGTATCCCCGCCCCACTCTTCAGGTATTAAACCATATTCTGATAATTCTTGTTTTACTCTCTCAGGATTAGCTCCTTCTTTATCTATTTTATTTATAGCAACAATTATAGAAACCTTTGCCGCTTTTGCATGGTTTATTGCTTCTACTGTTTGTGGCATAACTCCATCATCTGCTGCAACAACTAAAATAACAATATCTGTTACTTCTGCTCCTCTAGCTCTCATCGCAGTAAATGCTTCATGTCCTGGAGTATCTAAAAATGTAATACTCTTATTATTTATTTTTACTGTATGCGCACCTATGTGCTGTGTTATCCCTCCAGCTTCACCAGTTGTAACATTTGTTTTTCTTATAGCATCTAACAATGATGTCTTACCATGGTCTACATGACCCATAACCACTACTACAGGCGGCCTTGGCTGCATCTTAGCTTCATCATTTTCATTATCATCTTTAAATAAAATATCTTCTTCTTTTACTTCAACAGCTCTCTCTACTGTTATTCCGAATTCATCGCCAACTAAAACTGCTGTTTCATAATCTAATTCACTATTTAATGTAACCATCATTCCCATAAACATAAGTTTTTTTATTACCTCTGCCGATGTCTTCTTCATAGCCTCAGCTAATTCTTTTACTGATACAAATTCTCCAACCTTTACATTTTTTACTGAAACACTTGGTATTTCTACTTTATTAATTTCATCTTTTTGTTTCACTTTATTTTTAACTCTTTTTCTTCCTTTTTCTTCGTAGTATTCATCAATGTCATCTGATGATAATATACCTGATACTCCTTCTTTACTAACATTCATATATTTTTTACTATTTTTGGACTCTTTTAAATTTTGTGTCCTGTTTCCAATTAATGATTCTTTTTTCTGTTCTCTTTTTCTAGCTTTTTCTGTTTCCTTTATTAAAGTCTCTCTTCTTTCTTGCTTGGAAACAATTTCTGCTTGCTTTTCACTTAATTCTTTACTTTGACTACTTTTTTGTCCTTTATCTTCGTTGTACATAATACTTTGTCTCTCAACATTATTTCTTGCATATCTTCCATTGTCTTTAAACTTATTATTTTTCACTTGCTTTTTATTATTTTCATTTCCCATATTCACACTCTGTACTACTCTTTCCTTTTTGTTTCTATTTTTTTCTTTCATATCTGTTCTAAACACTGTTTTATTATCTTTTCTATTTCCAATTGCGTTTGTTTTATCAGTACCCTTTTGTTCAATGTCTTTTCGTACATCCTTATTATGAACAACTTCTTTTTGTATAGATTTATTTTGTACATCTTTCTTTTCGCTTTCTTTCTTTTCTTCCACTTTGCTATAAACCTCGTTTTGCTTTTCTTTATTTTCTTTTCTTATACTTTGTAATAATTTCTCGTATGAATCATCACCATATACAAAACCTTGCCTTAATCCCGAATTTGCATTTTTAACATTTAAATTACTCTTTTTATTCTCTTTCTTAATTTCTTTCTCTTCCTTAATATCCAAATTTATTTCTCTTTTTCTTATAATTGTTGGTCCTTTATTTTTTTCCCTTTTAATAGTACTTATTTCCTCATGTTTTTTGGCGCTAACTTCTTGTTCTTTCCTTTTAACAACACCTATATGATCGTACAATGCATCTATATCCGCATCTTTTAAGAGACTCATGTGATTTTTCACTTTTATATTTATCTCTTCTAATTTCTCCATGAGTCTCTTGCTCGTTGTATTTAATTGCTTCGCAATTTCATATATTCTAGCTTTTGCCATTTACTCCCCACCTCCGATTTTTAATTTTTAATATCATCTATCATTGATACAAGTTTCTTCAAAAAACCTTCATTGTTAGTTCCAATCACAGCAACTTCGCCTTTTCCTACAAACTTACCTATAACTTCTTTCTCACCAAAAATTCTATATAAAATATCTCTACCATTACATGCACTAACAATTTTATCTCTAGTTCCAAAAGATGCATCCTCTGCTACTAACACAAACTTTATTCTACCATTTTTTATACATTTTTTGCAACTTTCTTCACCTATTAAAATTTCATTTGCTTTTCTCATCAAACCTAATAATGTATAAATCTTTTTATGCATATCAACTCTCCACAATTTTTTCTAAATTATTGTAAAATTCCAAACTCACATCCAAATTAAATTGTCTTTTTAATTTGCTAGATTTTTTTAATTTTAAAATACATTCTTTATCTTTACAAATATATGTACCTCTAGTCTGTAACTTATAAGATGTATCTATTTGCAAATCACCACTATCATTTTTTACAATCCTTATTAATTCTTTTTTTGGTTTCAGTTCTCTGCAACTAATACACATCCGTAATCTATCCACTAACATCACCCTTATGCTTCCATTAATTAATCATCATTTTCTTCTTGACTCTCTACATCATCCTTAAATAAAGCTGACGCATCAAAATTCAATAATTGCCTTTCTATTGTTTGTCTATGCTTAGATGCACTCTTTATATCTATCTTCCAGCCTGTAAGTCTTACAGCCAAGCGAACATTTTGTCCTTCTTTACCTATGGCTAAAGATAATTGAGAATCTGGAACTACAACACTCGCTGTTTTTTCCTCTTCATCCACTGTAACCCTAATAGGTTTTGCTGGACTTAGACTACTTGATATATATTCTACAGGGTCACTACTCCATTTTATTATATCTATTTTCTCATTTCTTAATTCATCAACAATATTTTGAACTCTAGTACCCTTTGGTCCCACACATGCACCTATTGGATCAACATCTTCTTCTCTACAATACACAGCTATTTTGGTTCTAGATCCTGCTTCTCTAGAAATACTTTTTATTTCTACTAAACCTGTAGCTATCTCTGGAACTTCTAATTCAAATAATTTCTCAACTAAACCAGCAACTGTTCTCGATACGTATATTATAGGACCCTTTGTTGTATTTTTTACCTCTTTTACATAAACTTTAATTCTATCATTAAAATTATATTTTTCGTTTGACACCTGATCCTTATATGCTAATATAGCTTCAGTTTTTCCCAAATCTATTATTATATTTCCTCTTTCAAATCTTTGAACTATCCCTGTTATTATTTCTCCAACTTTATTAGAATAGTCATCAAAAATCATACCTCTTTCAGCTTCCCTAATTCTTTGTAATACAACCTGCTTAGCTGTTTGAGCCGCTATTCTTCCAAATTTCTTTGGAGTTACTTCAACTTCAAAAATATCTCCCTCTTGTATATTAGGATCTTTTTTTCTCGCCTCTTCTAATGATATTTTTTCCCGATCATCTAAAGCTTCTGCTGTCACTTTCTTTAGTTCAAATGCCTTAACTTCACCTGTTTGCCTATCCACACAAACTTTTATGTTTTGATTAGACCCAAAATTCTTTTTATAAGCCGAAATTAAAGCAACCTCTATGGCTTCTAATATTATATCCTTTTTTATTCCTCTTTCTTGCTCTAATTGTTCTAACGCATAAATTAAATCTACATTCATTTTCTTTCCTCCTAAAATAGTTAAAATCTTAACACTGTTTTTACCATTGCAATCTCTTTTTCATCAAAATACAATAATTTATCATTACTGTTTATTACTACATTATTATTTTCTTTGCCTATTAACTCTCCTTCAAATTTCTTACTACCATCTTTATTTGCAAAAAGATTAACACAAACATAAGTCCCTTTGTACTTTTCAAAATCTTTTTCCTTTTTTAATACTCGCTCAGCTCCTGGTGAAGAAACTTCAAAAAAATCGTGCTTCGTTATTCCATTATCATCTATTATTTTATCTAGAATTCTACTAACATCGCTACATTCATCTATTGTAACTCCGCCCTCTTTATCTATATATACTCTAAGATAAAAATATGCTCCTTCTTTTATTAACTCCACATCAACCAACTCAAATCCTAGTTTCTCTACCACTGGCGAAACCAAGTTTGTAACCTTTTCTACTGTCATATTTCTTGACATATCAAACATCCTTTCTAAAATGTGAAAGAGTGGGCTCTTCCTCCCACTCTTTTCTCTAAAACATCGCTTCCGATAACTCACTTTTGTATTCTAACATATATTTTTTTTATTTTCAATACATTTTGCTAGGTTTAATAAAAAAAATTATCTAAAATTGCAATAAACCTTACCATTTTCCAAGGTTTCATATCCTTTATAATATGCTAGCTCTGATACAGTAACTAACTGATATCCTTTTTCAATTAGTTCTGGAACAATTATAGCAACAGCATCTACCGTAGAATCATATAATGAATGCATTAAAATAATTCTTCCATCATAATTTTCAACTTCTCTCAATTTCTTAAGTACTTTTTCTGTATTTCTGGATTTCCAATCTAATGTATCAACATCCCACTTTATAATTGGATAATCTATATTTTTTCTAACTTTGTCATTAGCATTTCCATAAGGTGTCCTAAAAAGCTTAGTTTTGTGTCCTAAAACATTATAAAAAATTGCTTCACTCTTTTGAACATCTTCTCTAATTTTTAAATCTGTAAGTTTATCTAAATTTTTATGTTCATAAGAATGATTACCCACTTCACATCCAATACTTTCCTCTCTTCTCACTGTTTCGGGATTTTTTTTCACTAAATCGCCTAATTCAAAAAATGTAGCAACCACATTATGTTTCTCTAATATATCCAAAATCTTATTTGTTTTTATTTTATTTGGACCATCATCAAACGTTAAAGCAACCATTGGCTTGGTTGGATCTATATATCGCTCACTAACACTAATAACTGTACTTGATTTTACATCTTTAGTATGTTCACACAAGCAATCCTCTGCTTTGTCCTCTTCTGTTCCTAAAACATGAATTTCATCTTTCTTTAATGCCTCATCCTTTTGTACTTTTTCATCAACTTCTTCTGATTTGTAAGTCTTAACTCCTAAATCAACAAATTCTTCTTTCTTGTCTTTTGTTTCTTTTTCAGCACTGCAAGCATCTTTTTTATCAAAAAAAACTTGACTATCAACTTTATCAAACGAAAAAATTGTTATTAAAAATACTGGTAGAAAAAGGCAAAGGAATAAACTTGCACCTTTTTTTCGCACAAATGCCACAATAGTTCGTATTTTATTCACTTCTTCTACCTCCCTAAACTTTTCAAATAACTCTCAAGTAGTATTTTACCACATATACGAACAAAAAGATGCACAAAATTTATTTTTTTTGATAAAAAAATATTTACACTAATATGGCTTCATTTGATTCTATTACCAAATTACTATTGATTACATCATCAGTTAAATCGTTTTTAGCTCTATATTTTATTTCAGTTAATGCATACTTAAATACATCATCTATATATTCGACGGGTATAAATTTTATTTTACTTCTTACACTAAGTGGCATATCTTCTATATCTTTTTTATTTTCTAATGGAATTATAACATCAGTTATACCAGCTTTATACGCTGCTATAGCTTTTTCCTTTAAACCACCTATTGGCAAAACCCTTCCTCTTAAAGTTATTTCGCCAGTCATTGCAACTGTTCTTTTAACTGGAACCTTCATTAATGCTGACAACACAGCTGTTGCTAATGTTATTCCTGCCGATGGACCATCCTTTGGTGTTGCCCCTTCTGGAACATGTATATGAATATCATATTTACTATAAAAATCTTTTTCTACAGAAAACTCATTTGTTCTAGCTCTTATACAACTAATAGCAGTTTTCGCTGATTCTTTCATTACATCACCTAATTTGCCCGTTAACTCAATATTTCCCTTTCCTTCCATTATATTTACTTCAATTTCTAATGTATCTCCACCTACTGGTGTCCATGCTAAACCTCTTGCAACACCTATTTTATTCTCTAGTGAAATTTTATCACATGTATAAATTTTCTTTCCTAAAAATTTCTCTAAGTTGCTACTAGATATAGATATAGTCTTTTGTTTTGTCTCTAACACTTTTTTCGCTATTTTTCTACAAATACAAGCAATCTTCCTTTCTAAATCTCTTACTCCTGCTTCCCTTGTATAGTAGGTTATTATATTTCTTATAACTTCTTTATCATATTTTATTGTATATTTATCTAGCCCATTCTCTAAAATTTGTTTTGGAAATAAATATCTATCTGCAATTTCTATTTTTTCATCATCTATATAACTTTGTAATTCTATAACTTCCATCCTATCTAATAAAGGCTTTTCAACAGTTGATAAAGAATTTGCTGTTGTTATAAACATCACCTTTGATAAATCTATATCTAACTCCATAAAATGATCCCTAAATGTATTATTCTGTTCTCCATCTAAAACTTCTAACATGGCCGATGAAGGTGATCCTCTAAAATCACTGCTCATTTTATCTATTTCATCCAATAATATTAGCGGATTCATAGAGCCTGCTTGTTTTAATGCTGTTACAATTCTTCCCGGCATAGCTCCCACATAAGTTCTTCTATGTCCTCTTATCTCAGCCTCGTCTTTTACTCCACCTAATGCTATTCTTACATAATTTTTGTTTAACGATTTTGCTATTGACTTTGCTATTGATGTTTTTCCAACCCCTGGAGGGCCAACTAAACACAAAATAGGTCCCTTTAAATCATTTCTTAATTTACGAACTGCTAAATATTCTAAAACTCTTTCTTTTACTTTTTCTAATCCATAATGCTCTTTATTTAAAATTTCTTCCGATTTTTTTAAATCAATAATATCATCTGTTTCTACATCCCATGGTATATCAAATATCCAGTCTAAATAGCTCCTTATAACTGATCCTTCAGCTGAACCAGGTAACATTTTTAACAATCTATTCATTTCTTTTTCTACTTTGTTTTTTACTTCTTCTGGAAAATTTCTATTCTTTAATTTTTCTTTATATTCTAAAACTTCACCATATACTCCATCTTTATCTCCCAATTCTTTTTGAATAATTTTCATTTGCTCCCTTAAATAATATTCTTTTTGTGTCTTTTCCATTTGTTGTTTTACTTTTAATGCTATATCATTCTCTATATCCATTATTTCTATTTCTCTTAGCATTATTTCTATTAACATTTTCATTCTATTGTTCAATACGTCTTCTTCTAATATTTTTTGTTTATCACACGCTTTTATCATTAAATTCGATGATATTATATCTGTTATTTCAGCACTGTCTTCTAATAATAAAATTGATATCAATAAATCTTGTGATATTCTTTTATTAAATTTTGCATATTCTTCAAAAATACTAAGTAATCTTCTTTTTAAAGCTTCTTCTTCAAATGTCATTTCCGAATCCAAATCTGTTTTCATTTCTGTTAATTCAGCGACAAAAAAAGGTTCTTGACAAACTATTTTTGAAATTTTTGCACGACTAACCCCTTCTACTAAAACTCTTATTGTATCCCCTGGTAATTTTAATAGTTGTTTTACCTTTGATATGGTCCCTACTTTATAAATATCCTCAATTGACGGTTCTTCATTTTGAGCATCTTTTTGTGTTACCAAAAATATTAATTGATCATTTATTAAAGCTTCCTCTAATGCTTTTATAGATTTTTTTCTACCTACATCAAAATGTAAAATCATACTAGGGAAAACCGTCAATCCCCTTAATGGAAGTAATGGTAAACAATACTTTTTAACATTCTTTTTCTTTTTTGATATATTTTCTGGTATAGTTACTGACATAATTATCATCTCCTTGTTCCCTAATAGTACTAGATTCCTATAAACCTAATAATTCTAATATATAATTGGAGTGGTTTTAATTTTGATATACTTTGAAATATAATGGTTTGACTAAATAGACCTATGTTTTTTATATAATCATTACAAGGCTAATTTATAACATTTATTTTTGTAAATCTGTACTTGCAAAAAACTGTGAACTTGCAAAAGAAAACTATAATTACGTTAATAAAATCTGGTGCTAGATATCCTAATCCAGAACGGCTAGAGACTTGGAACGCGAAAGAAAGTGTAAATAAACCCCATCTACTAGACTTTATCTAATATCCGGGGTTACCTTTAAAGACTAGTAAAATTACTCACCAGCACCATATTCTTCTTGGACTTTTTTCTTAAATAATTCAAAAACTTTATTAAGTTCTTCATCATCGTCAACACTAACAAAAGAATCTTCTCCATTTTCATCTTTATCCAATTTTAAAATAACTACTTCCTCTGTTTCAACATCTTCATCATCGTCATCTAATGGCAATAATACAGCATATTCATTCCCGTCTACTTCCATTGTATCCAAATATTCAAATTCTACTTCTTCACCTTTTTCATCTACTAATATAAGTATATCATCTCTTTCTTCACTCATATAAAATACCTCCTAATTATATTTATTCTGAATATTTACACAAATATATGTGATTCTGATTATCAATCGACGAACATCGCACAATATAATACCACTATTTTTATCGTCTAAATTAATAAAAAGTTTAGACTTTTTTATTTTTTGAAACATAATCTAAATAATTTTGCAGAATATGAACAGCTGCTACCTTATCAATTACACTTCTTTTTTTTCTTTTTGCAATACCCATCTCGTTTAATGTATTTTGTGCACATATTGTAGAACACCGCTCATCCCAAGCAATTATATCTATTTTTTGTTCCATATTATCTTTCAAAGCCAAAATAAATTTATCCGTTTTTTTAGCTCTCTCTCCTAGTGTATTATTAAAATTCTTAGGCATACCTACAATTATTTTTTGTATATTATATTCGTCTATTATTTTTTTTATTTCTTTTATAGGAACTTTAATATCATTCTTCCAGCTTATAGTGCATATACCTTGAGCCGTCCACCCAAATGGATCACTCACAGCTATTCCTATTCTAGAATCTCCAAAATCTATTCCTAAAACTCTCATTCCATTCCCCTATTGCAATTGTTTATTTATATAATACTCTAAAATATCTTCTAATATTTCTTCTCTTTCTAATTTACCTATCAAATTTCTTGCATTCTTATAACTTGTAACATATGCTGGATCTCCTGACATAAGATATCCAACTATTTGATTTATTGGATTGTAACCCTTTTCCTTTAAAGCACTATAAACTGGCAGTAGAATGTTTTCAACTTTTTTTTCTTTCTCATTCTCAACATTAAACATCATAGTATTATCATTCATAACAAATTCCTCCCTTGTCTTTGGTCACTTTTCCAACTATACAATTTTCTTTCAGTCTTTCTAGATAAATATGATAAATTTTACCTTTCTCTAAGTCAATATCATCCTCTATCAAAACTCTTATATAATTGCTAGTTAAACCTTCATAATATCCATCTTTTAGTTTTTTTTCTATCAAAACTTCAAAAACTTTACCTAGATATCTTCTATTATACTCTATTATATTACTATTCGACAATTTTAACAAGCTTTCACTTCTTTTTTCTTTTATTTTATCAGGTACTTGACCTAAAAGCTTTGCTGCCAACGTCCCTTCTCTTTTAGAATACTTAAAAACATGCATTTTATAAAGTTTGATTTTTTTTAAAAAATTAAAAGTTTCATTAAATTCTTCTTCTGTTTCTTGAGGAAAACCTACAATAACGTCGGTAGTAATTAAAATATCTTGGACATTTTTTCTTAACAATTCTATAGCTTCCATGTAATAAGATGTTGTATACTTCCTATTCATCCTCTTTAGTGTGGCATCACATCCACTTTGCAAAGATATATGAAAATGATTACATACTTTATCTTTTAAATCCCTTAACATTTTTATAAATTTTTCTCCAACTATATTAGGCTCTAAAGATCCAAATCTAATCCTCTTTATTCCTTCTATTTTGTAAATTTCATAAACCAAATCTATTAAATCTACATCTTTTAAATCTACCCCATATGACGCGGCGTGAATCCCTGTTAATACCACTTCACTATAACCTAATTCAACAAGATGTTTAACTTCCTTTATTACTACATCAAAAGGTTTACTTCTAACAGTTCCTCTTACATAAGGTATAATACAATAACTGCAAAAATTATTACACCCATCTTGAATTTTTACAAATGCCCTAGTCCTATCATGTCTTGACTGTAATACTAAATCATCATATTTTTTAGTATTCAGCATGCTCTTTACAAAATTTTGCGTGCTATTTTTGTGGTTTTTAACATACTCAATTATTTTATCCTTGTCATTATTACCTATTATTATATCTACACCATCAATTTTAGCCACATCATATGGCTTAGATTGAGCATAACATCCCATAACAACAATTATTGCATCTTTATTATTTTTTCTAGCTTTCCTTATAACCTGTCTAGACTTTCTATCACTAAAACTAGTTACAGTACAAGTATTTATTATATAAACATCTGCTCTTTCTTCAAAATCTTTCAGTATATAACCCTCTTTAACAAATAAATCTTGTACAGCCTCTGTTTCATAATGATTGACCCTACATCCTAATGTATAAGTCGCTACAGTTTTTTCATTTATACCATCCATACTAAACCTTTCACCTAAATTTATATTTTCTAGGCTAAATTAAATAACCTAATAATTACATTCCTAAAAATCCACATGATTTATTATTTTTTATTAATCTATTTTTACAAAGCTCCATGGGCAATTCCTCTTTATTTTGCATATACAACATATTCATAATCTTTTGTCTATTCTTTACTTTTTGTTCTTCTATCTTCACTTCATCTTCACAAGCATTAACTTTTGCATATTTTAAACATCCCTTAGCACCTTCTAAATACCCTTTTGCTCTATCTAATGGTGTCCTTCCATTAGAATCTAAAGAATTCAAATCTACACCTTTTTTTATCAAGATTTTTAATAATTCTACATCCATTACTCTTACTATATCATGTATGATAGTCTTTGAATATTTATCCCTTATTTCCAAATTTGCTCCTTTGTCAATTAACAACCTAGCTATATCAAACCTTCTCTTACATACAGCCAACTGCAACGCTGTTTCTTTATTCTTATTCTTTATATTTAAATCCTCTTTTTTGATATACTTCAACAATTCTTTTACTACATTATACCCGTCTTCATTTTCTACAGCTAAATGTAGCGGTGTATCTCCATCTTTATTTTTCCTCTTTAAATATTTTTCATAATTTTTATTCTTTTTGTTAAGAAACAATTCTATTATCCCAACATCTTGTGTTCTAACTGCTAAATGTAATAATGTATCACCTTTTCCACTAAACTTACTTTTAATCGCTTTTAATAAAAAAACATGCCAATTTAATTTCATCATCTAACCCTCCCGTACATTATTTTATACATGTCTTTAATTATTTGTGCAAACCCTACATGATACTTAGTCACAATCTACTGTACTAGAATCTGTACACAATACTTTAAAACTAATGCCAAAACCTTTTTTCCATATTCTATAATACATTGCAAAAAATGTCAATCTATATTTTCTACATTTCTTATATGTAATTCCTCTAATTGCTTATCTGATACCACATCTGGTGCATTAGTTAAAGGGCAAGAAGAATTTTGTACCTTAGGAAATGCTATAACATCTCTTATCGAATCTCTTTTTGCCATAAGCATAACTAGTCTATCTAATCCAAAGGCCAAACCTCCATGTGGTGGAGTACCATATTTAAATGCTTCTAGCAAATGTCCAAATTTTTCCCATGATTCTTGTTCAGTCATTCCCAAAAGTTTAAACATTTTAGATTGCAATTCCTTAATATGTATTCTTATACTACCTCCACCTATTTCTATACCATTTAAGACTATATCATATGCCTTAGCCCTTACTTTATCAGGTGCACTTTCTAAATATTCTACATCACAATCCATAGGACTAGTAAATGGATGATGTTTTGCTACCCATCTTTTTTCCTCTTCATCGTACTCTAATAATGGGAATTCTGTGACCCACAAGAAATTAAACTTATTAGTATCTATAATATCCATTTTTTTTGCAACTTCTAGTCTTAATTGTCCCAATGCATCAAACACAACTTGATCTTTATCTGCTACAAAAAGTATCAAATCACCGACATTAGCATTCGCTCTTTTTAATATTTTGTCCAATTCATCTTTTTCAAAAAATTTGGCTATAGGTGATCTTACTCCTTCTTTTTCTACTATAATCCATGCAAGACCTTTTGCTCTATATGTCTTCACAAATTCACCTAATGCATCTATTTCCTTTCTACTAAATTTAAGTCCTCCGCTAATAGCATTTATTGCTCTTACACTTCCTCCATCTAAAACAGCTTGACTAAATACTTTAAAGTTACAATTGGCTACCAAATCAGTCATGTCTATTAGTTCCATAGAAAATCTTGTATCCGGTTTGTCTGATCCAAAACGTTCCATAGCTTCTTTATAAGTTAATCTTTTAAATGGCACCTCTAAATCTATATTCATAACCTCTTTAAATACTCTCTTTAAAAATCCTTCATTTACTTCTATAACATCATCTACATTTACAAAAGACATTTCTAAGTCTAGCTGTGTAAATTCAGGTTGTCTATCCGCTCTTAAGTCTTCATCTCTAAAACATTTTACAACTTGAAAATATCTATCAAAACCAGATACCATCAACAATTGCTTAAATAATTGTGGTGATTGAGGTAATGCAAAATATTTTCCACTATGTATTCTACTTGGCACTAAATAATCTCTTGCACCTTCTGGAGTACTTTTTGTTAAAATTGGTGTCTCTATTTCTAAAAATCCATTTTCATCATAATAATCACGTGCAATTTTTGCCACCTTATGTCTTAAAATAAGATTCCTTTGCATATCTGGTCTTCTTAAATCTAGATATCTATATTTTAATCTTACCGCTTCATTCGCATCTATATTTTCTTCTATGTATATAGGTGGTGTTTCTGACTCACTTAATATTCTTAAATCAGTAGCTCTTATCTCTATTTCTCCTGTTGGCATATCCTTATTTATATCTTTTTCTGTTCTCATAAATACCTTACCTATTACCGCCAACACATACTCACTTTTTACTGATTCAGCTTTTTTGAATAATTCTTCTTCAGTATTCTCATCAAAGATAACTTGAATTATACCAGTTCTGTCTCTTAATGTAATAAATACCATACCACCTAGATTTCTTTTTCTTTGAACCCATCCCATCAAAACAACATCTTGTCCCACATTATCTTTACTCAACTTTGCACACATATTAGTTCTTTTTAGTCCGTATATGCTCTCACCCATTTTTTATTTCCTCCTCTAGTTCATCTCTTAAGTTTTCTAGTTTAACTTCTTTTTTATTACCATTTTCCATATTTTTTAAAACACATATTCCACTAGTCGTTTCATTCTCTCCAATAACAGTAGAATATTTTGCCTTTATTTTATCAGCATACTTCATTTGTGCTTTAAGACTTCTATTTGATAAATCATAACTTGAACTAATTCCATTGCATCGTAATTCATTTGCAAGTCTTTGAACAACATCTCTTTTATCATCAACTGAAGCTATGTATATATCTATTTCATCCTCATCTAATATATCCACACCTTGATGTTCTAGTAAAAGCAATAATCTTTCTACTCCTACAGCAAATCCCACACCTGGTGTTTTTTTACCCCCACATTGTTCTATTAATCCATCATATCTTCCTCCACCACATACAGCACCTTTAGCACCTATGTCATTTGATATAAATTCAAATACTGTTTTTGTATAATAATCTAATCCTCTAACTATTCCTTTATCAATATTATAACTTATTTTTAGATTATCCAAACCACTTTTTAAGCTTTCAAAATGACTGTTACATTCATCGCACAAACAATCTAACAAAAACGGAGCACCTTTTACTAATTCCATACACTTATCATTTTTACAATCTAATATTCTAAGTGGATTTTTTGAAAACCTGTCTTTGCATAATCCACACATTTGATCTAACTTTGGCAAAAGAAATTCTTTTAACTTTTTATTGTACTCCATTCTGCATTTAGGACAACCTATACTATTTATATTAAGAGAAATATTTTTTAGTCCCGCTTCTTTTAAAAACAAATTAAGTAGTGCAATTACTTCCACATCTATTAGACTACTCTCTTCTCCAAAAGCTTCTACTCCTAATTGATGGAACTCTCTATACCTGCCTTTTTGTACATTCTCATACCTATATGCAGTTATATTATAACAAAGCTTAACAGGCATCACTTTAGAGCCCATACTATTTTCTATAAAACTTCTTGCCACACCAGCTGTTCCTTCTGGTCTTAATGTTAAACTTCTATTACCTTTATCCAAAAAAGTATACATTTCCTTTTGAACTATATCAGTGGTATCACCCACTCCTCTTGTAAATAATTCTGTATGTTCAAAAACAGGTAACCTTATTTCCTTATATCCAAACCTTCTACAAACATCAAAAAATCTACCTTCTATATACTTCCACTTATAGACCTCATCTGGAAGTATATCTTTAGTACCCTTTGGCTTTTTTATAATCATATCATTTCCCCCATATTCACATATATACTAATGAATCTTTTTCACTATCTAAAACTAACACATTAATTCCCTGGAACTCTTCTTCTAATAACTTTTTTACATACTCTACAAAAATATATTCTGTTCCAAAATGAGAAGCATCAACTGCATTTACTCCATATTCTAATATATCCAATGCTACATGATGTTTTAAATCTCCAGTTACTATGCAATCTACCCTTTTTGCTACAACCTTTAGTAAACTATCATCAAAGGCTCCACAAAAAACTGCAATTGTCTTTATACTTCTATTAATGTCACCAACAGCTCTTACATTTTTTACATTTAACTTGTCTTTCAAATAATCTATAAACTCACTAAATACTAAAGGATTAGTTAACTCACCAACTTTTCCAACTGTCCTTTCTTTATCATTACCAAAAAACAAACTATTTTCATAATGTAGATTTAACTTTCTTGCCAAAAGATTATTTAATCCATTTTGTGCAAAATCAAAATTAGTATGTGCTGCATACACACATATATCATTCTTAATTAATTTTTCTATTAGGCTACCTTTTTGATCTTTTGTGTTTATATTCTTTATACCTTTAAATATAAATGGATGATGTGATAGTATTAAATTTGCTCCTTTTTGTATTGCAAAATCCACCACATCCTTTGTTACGTCTAAACATACAACAACACTTTTTATTTTTCTTCCCATATCTCCCAATATAAGACCAGGATTATCCCAATCCATAGCTAAATTAATTGGTGCTATCTTTTCTATATATTTTGCTACATCATCACAAAAAATCTCCATAATACTACCTCCTTTTTAACTCTTTCTCCAAATTTTCTACCAAAAATAGATATTTATTCTTTAAATTATTATCTGTATTTTTCATATCTTTCATGCTATGTAAAGCCTTTTTATATTTTCTTAGCATATTCTCCATATAAAGCTTACAAAGTGGATCTTTTAAAAGCTCATCACTTATATAATACTCAAATTCTAAAACTTCTTTTTTAGTCTTTCCATATTTCGCACATATTATATTATAAATCCTTTTATCCTCTAATACCAATTTTTCTTTGTATATATCATAATTATTCTGATAAAACCACTTTCTAACATCTTGTTGATATATATTAGGCTGAGTTATTATCACTGAATTTGGGGAGATTTTATCACTACCCTCTTCTAATATATTTCTTATTAAAGTACCACCCATTCCAGCGATTATTATACAATCCGCTTCAAATTTATTTATTATACTTAACCCAAAACCTAAACGTGTTTCTATTTTATCACACATTCCATTTTGCTGTATATTCTTCTTTGCTACCTCCAAAGGTCCTTTTCTCAAATCACAAGCTATACATTTTTTTGCTATGTTATTTTTTATAAGCTTTATAGGAACATACGCATGGTCACATCCAATATCAACTACTGTATCACACTTTGGTAAAAGACTTACTATTGTGTCTAACCTATTAATAATAAACTCCCCTTTCAAAAAACCAGCAGTTCTTTTATACCACTTTAACATAGTTATTGTCAACCTACTTTATTCTTGTTTATCATAAGTTTTATTCATACTATCCCACACTTTTAAATCACTTATATCACTAAATATTCTAAAATTATTTTTATCTTTGTCAAATTGACATATTGGCAAAAACTTACAATAATCACAAGCAGTTTTATTTTTTTGTTTGTATGGACTAATTTCCACATTACCATTTACAATTTCCTTGCATAAATCCTTTAGTAATTTTTTAGTGTACTCCCTTAACAACATAAATTCTTTATCACTTGCTCCCGACGTTTTTTTGCCTATTTCCCCACTCTTTTTGATACTAGCTGGAATATATAATGAGGTACCTTGTTCTTCTATAGTATTATCCATACCTTTTATTATATCTTTATCCTTTAGTACAAGACCATTCATTTTAAGGCTTTTAAAAATTTCCTCTTCTATTTCCTCATCAGTTAAATTTGAATCTCCCTTTATCATAGGATCTTCTAGTTTTAAATATAACATACCTGCAGGTTTTATTTTCTCATCAGTTTCCCACATCGCATCTAAATATGTAATAAGTTGTATCTGTAGACCATAGAACAAATCTTGTAACTTAAATTTTTTGTTGTAAGACTTATAATCTATTATCCTTATGTACACCTTGTCTCCATATTGAAACTTGTCCACTCTATCAATTCTTCCTATAAGCTTTATTTTTTGTCCTGTCTCTAATGTAATTTCTATTGGTGGATATTTGTCATTTTCACCAAATCCCACTTCATAATCTAGAGGATTAAAACTACTATCCCTTATTTGTTTTGCTATTAACCAAATTGTCTTAGTTATTACCCTCTTTAACCTTTTTATTAGAGTCACATACCTCTTATTAGATATAATAACTTGACCTTTCATTTTATCTAGCATTTCATCTACTATTTCCGAAACTCTATTTTCACACCAAGTAGCATCAAAAGTTCTCCAAGTATGTTCCCCTTTAGATACTTCCTTAGAAAAAATATCAATTACTGCATGCAAAAAAGTACCTATATCAGGTGGTGTTAACTTATAAACCTTTCGTTCTTTAACTTTTAAACCATATTTAACATAAAAACCAAACGGACATTCTGTAAATTTTTCTAACCGCGACACACTCTCTGTTAAATTTTCTCCATATAATGCACGTACACTTTTTTTACTTAAATTCTTTTCCTTATTTTCATACTTAAAAGCATTTTTTATATAATTACATTTTACACCAAAAAACTCATCATTTGAAAACCACTTGTATATGCTATCCCACTTTTCATCATAATTCCTATTATGTAACTTATTTTTTAGCTGTTTTATAAGTTCATTAAATATTTGAGGTTTTGACACAAGACCGTCAAAAGATACACTTTTTATTACGTTACTTACAGTTTTTATATTAGGAAATATCTTTTTCAATCTTGATATTATAATTGAAGGTCTTAATGATTTCCCTGAAAAATCTTTTATAGAATAACTTATGTGCAAAATTTTACTTGGTACAGTTAGTGTTTGATAAATCAAAAACTGTTCGTCAAACGCTTGTATTTTTGTATCCTTGGCAATTATTATATTATTATCCTCTAGTATATGTCTATCATTATCTGATAATATCCCTTCATTTACTCCTTTGGCTGGAAATATACCATCATTTACTCCTAGTAAATACATAACCTTTATATTATGACTTTTTGATCGTTCAACTGTTCCAACTAAAACTTGGTCTTGTCCCATTGGTATAACTCCTAAATTATATTCTTTTATGCCAGTTTTTAAGATACTTAAAAATTTACGAATTGTCATCTTATCATTTTCTTGAACTTCTACTATTTGATCCAAAAAATCCATAAAGACATTAAAAACCTGTCCATATTCACTTGCCCTGTCTAAATTACCTCTTTTATTAAACTCATCTACTATTTTTTCTATTTGAGCTGGTATATTAAGCTCACACAACAAATCATATAAATCTTTACAAAACTCCTTAGCTGTTTTTTTCTCATTATTTTTTTCTCTAAAATTCATAAGTGGAGTTACTATAATGTCACGAACTTCATTTAATTCTTTTAGTATTTCTTCATTATCTTGTTCTTTTTTGGTTGGCATAAAATAAGGCATCATATTCCAAGGCGTTTTATTTGTCCACTTAGACCCTTTTATACCACATGCTAAAACATAATTTTCAAGCTTGTCTATCTTTTCTCTTTCTATGCCAAAGAATCCTGTTTTTAAAGCATTAAAAACCGCTTCATAAGACCAATTCTCAGTAAAAATTTCCATAACAGAAATTATAAATCTTATTAAGTTGTTATTACTCATTTCAAATTTCTTGTCTACGAAATAAGGTATATTATACTCTTTTAAAACTACCTCTAACATTTTTTGATAAAGTTTCATATCTCTTGTAATAATAGCAATATCTTTGTATCTATAATTCCCCTCTTGGCATAATTTTATTATTTTCTTTGCCACGTCTTGTATTTCATCAAAAATATCAGCATATATGTTTATTGATATGTTCTCAGTTTTTTCATTATATATGTCATATGGATACGAACTATAATTTTTTTCTAAAAAACTAAGTTCAGCATTGTCATAAAACTTATATATATGTTCTTTGTGAATTATATTTTCTATCTTCACATTATTTTGTCTTGCTATACTAATTATTTTTTGATACGCTCTTTTTGATTCAGCGAATGTATCCACTGGATCTATTTTTCCACTGTCACATAATTTATCTAAACAAAATGTAATAGTGACTGTCTTTGCTTTTTTTAGTAAAACTTCTATCATGTTATATTCTTGCTTTGTGTAACCTAAAAAACCATCAATCCAAATATTAGTATCTTTAAACATATTTGAATCTTTAAGCCTTTTAGCCGCCATGGTAAGTTCATCATCAGTGTCTGTGTATTTTTCATTTATACTATTTTCAAACTCTTCATATATCATACAAATTTCACTTATTTTTTGTCTCAACTCTTGATTTGTGTTTAACTTTTCTAATACATTCTTTAAGTCTAATACTTTAACATCATATCTTTTAAATTCAGTTATAAGATTTGATATTATTTCAATAAAACCCTGCTTACTGTATATTTTATTAAACACCCGAAAATTATCTTTGTTATTTTCTATTATATTTTGGAGAATCATTGCCTTTCCCGCAGGATGTATATGCGGATAAGTAATTCCTCCTTCTTGATTAAATATCCTATAACATAAACGTCTAAAACTTAATACTTCATTTTTTAAAACTCCACCTGTATTAGAATTTTTCACCAACTCTTTTTCAGCTTGAAATGAAAATTGCTCTGGAACAACAAAAATTAAAGTATCATTGTCACTTAATTTGGACTTTATCTCATCTAAACAAAGTTTTGTTTTTCCACTACCAGAACGACCATATATTATTCTTAATCCCATAACTTCTATTCCTCATTTCAAAATATAATTTTTTAGTGTATAATATAGTATATCACAAAAAAGGAGACTGTATATGATTATATATTCTATTGTTGTTCCTGTTTTTAATGAAGAGCTTATTATACAAAAAACATATGATGAGTTAAAAGCCGTTATGGACAAAACAAATAAACCTTATGAAATAATTTTTGTAAATGATGGAAGTAGTGATTCTAGTCCTAAAATTATTGAGTCAATTTGTAATAATGATAAAAATATTAGGCTTATAAATTTTTCTAGAAACTTTGGACATCAAATGGCCATAACCGCTGGAATGAATTATTCAAAAGGTAAAGCAATCATCGTTATTGACGCAGATTTACAAGATCCACCAGCTGTTATATTAGATATGATAAAAAAATGGGAAGAAGGATTTTTAGTAGTATATGGCAAACGTGAAAAAAGGCTGGGTGATTCCTTTTTTAAAAAGGTTACTGCTCACATGTTCTATAAGTTTTTAAATAGTCAAACTTCAACAGACATGCCAAGAGATGTTGGAGATTTTAGACTAATTGACCGAATTGTTTTAGAAGAACTAAAAAAACTTCCCGAACATAACAGGTATTTACGAGGTCTTATCCCTTGGCTTGGATTTAAACAAACTAGTGTGTCTTTTGTTAGAAATGCTAGGGAAGCTGGAGTTACAAAGTATCCTTTGAAAAAAATGCTAAAACTTGCTTTAGATGGTATTGTCTCTTTTTCGTCAAAACCTCTAAAACTTGCAACTTATATTGGTAGTATTACATCTTTGTCAGGCTTAATATATTTTATATTTTTAATTGGCAAAGTATTATTAATATCTAATATACCAATATATTACTTCATAATACCAGTAGTCTTATTCTTAAGCGGAATTGTCTTAATATCATTAGGTATTATAGGAGAATATATTTCAAGAATTTATGACGAAGTGAAAAATAGACCATTATATATTATAAAAGACATAATAAACAAAGCCGACTAAGGAACCTAAACATTGGTTCCTTATCTTATTATATCAGGAATATCATATACATTATCTTTCAATAATTTCACTATTTCCTGATTGCCTCTTAGTTCTGCACATTTTATTGCAGTATTTTCTCTTGAATTTTCTATTTTTATCTTTGCACCTTCTCTAACCAAAATATAAACAATATGTTCATTTCCATTAGAGCAAGCATACATTAGTGCTGTATCACCATTAAGATTTTGAATGTCCATTTCTGCTCCATATTCTAATAGTAGTTCTACTATCTCTTTATTTCCATTTTCACAAGCATATATTAGTGCCGTATCTTTGTAGTAGTTTTGCATATTAGGATCTGCTCCCTGTTCTAACAATATCTCCACTATATTTTTATTCCCTTTTCTACAAGCATATATTAATGCTGTATCCTTGGAATCATTTTGCTCATTTATTTCTGCTCCACATTCTAATAATCTTTCAACCATATATTGATTTTCTATTTCACAAGCATATATTAATGCTGTATCTTTGTAAGAATTTTGTATATTAGGATCTGCTCCTAATGACAATAATTCATCTAGCAAATCCATATCATAATTTATACACGCCCACATCAAAGGAGTCATACCAATTTCATCTTTTTGATTGATTCTATTTTCTTTAATCATTTTCTCCACATCTGTCCTTAGTCTATAAAACATAATATCCCTCCACCTCCCTGCTATAAAAGTGTAACATATGACATGTTTGGTTTCAATAGCCAAAAAATAATATAAACCCCAAAAATACTATTTTATTCCTTTTGATTATATTCTTTTGTTTATATTTGTCTATTTTTCGCTTTAGAGACTTTTGAAATCACTTGCCAAAAATATGCAACAACTCAGCTCTTGTATTTATACACTCTTTTTCTTATAATGAATATATATGATTTAGAAACGGAGGACCTTTTTTATGAGTCTTAACCAAAATAAAGAAAGCAAGAAAGATGAGTTTGAAGATTTAATAAATTACAATTTAAATAAAATTTTTTTGAAAGATATTTACGTAACTTTAACATCATACAAATTATCAGTTCCTGTTGTGGCTGTCATTATAAATTATTCTGACAGTATCCTTAGTGTAAGATTTAAAAAAAATTCTGACTATTTTAAACATCTTATTATCGGTGATCCTGTAGTAATAAATATTTCAGATAAAGATACATTATATAGCGCTAGTTCTAGTGTACTTAATTGTAACTCTGAAACTATAGACTTAAAAGTTGAAAAAGTTAGTTCCAAAGATGATTTAAGAAAAGAAAAAAGATTTTTAGTTGGACTTAGTGGGGAAATAAAATATGATAATAATGAATCTTTTATTATTATCAAAAACATAAGTCAAACTGGATTAAAATTTATTAGCAAATTAAACATACCTTTAGGAACAGATGTTCCTGTGCTTATCAATACTTATGAATTTTTACAAGTTAATTGCATCGTTAAGATTGTTCAAAAAAATACTTTTTTCGATAATTATTCTTACGGTGGGACTATAAAAAAAATAGATAATAAAAGTTTGAAAAATTTAAACACATGTATTCAAAATTTAACATATATCTTCGAGCTATAATTTTGTTTATAATAAAAAAACAATTGGCTCCTTTCCTTAGCCAATAGTTCATTGATTTTTTTTAATTGAATCTCATCTAGTATTTTCTGAAATCTCTCAGCTGACATACCTGCTTCTTCTGCTGCTTCCTTAACATTAAATCTACCTGCCTTTACCCATTTTACAAGTAATCTAATTCTTCCTTCTTCTCTTCCAACACATAATCTCCTCTTTCTTCTTTTATTGTATCCGCATGAACTCTAATTCTATCTACTTGGCTAGACCATTATAAATTATTAAGCCTTTCTTTTAACTTTTCAACATTTATACCTAATCTTTTAGATGCTTCTTCTATCGATAAAATATTATCTTTTACCATATTCAACATCATTTTTATGGTATTTTCTCTTTCTTCTTCTATTCCTTCTTCTCTTTCAGCTTCCATAGCTTTTTTTCATCATATTCAAATAAACACATATCTTTAATCTCCGTTCTGTTGGCTAATTCAACCAAACATTGCTTTTAACTTTTCTTCCAACTCGGTAACTTTAATACCTAATTTTTCTGCTGCTACTGTTTTATCTAATAAGCCTTCGTATACTAATTCCAACATGTTTTTTTCTATTCCTTTTTCTATTCCTTTTTCTATTCCTTTTTCTATTCCTTTTTCTATTCCTTTTTCTATTCCTTCTTTCATTCCTTCTTTTCTTCCTTCTTTTCTTCCTTCCTCTCTTCCTTCTTTCATTCCTTCTTTTCTTCCTTCTTCTCTTCCTTCTTCTCTTCCTTCCTCTCTTTCAGCTTCCATAGCTTTTTTTTCATCATATTCAAATAAACACATATCTTTAACCTCCGTTC
>JBGUYI010000148.1:0-10317 GCA_045118635.1 Acetivibrionales bacterium | reverse complement strand
TCTGATTCATAAAGTACATGTATTTTCATATTTTTTAATATCTCTCCACCAAAGAAATCATCTCCTAATGACATGATTTTTACTTTATTTTTTCTTTTTCCCGTAAAGATTAAATACATTTCAGGTGGTGGTAGTTGTATTTTCTTACTCCCATATAGGTTTTGTCTTGTCTTTTTTACATAATCTCTGTAAGTTTCACTAAGATAAAACCACATTCGAAGTGGCATGTTCGGATTCCATGTACTCTGTGCTTCTACTAGCACTATTACTTTATCCTTTCCATTTTCTTTTACAACAAAACCTAAATCGTTGTATATACTATCCACAAATACTGATGTTAACGTTTTTATATCAACATCAGATGCTTTTACATTTTTACATTCGGGGTGTAAATCCATATACAACCTAGCTACATTTTCTGGATCTTTAAACAAACTCGTAAAAACGCTATCTTTCGCTTTCCTCTTTAAATTTTTACTTGACACAGCAAATATTTCTTCTTCCAAAATTACTTCATCTGTTTTTTTGTTCATATTCAAACTCCTATCTTATTTAGCTATGTCACTGCTCTTATTCTATCATATATATTTATAAGATACAACATAGCTTTTTTTATTTTTTCACAAATACATTTTTGTGTATTTTTTGTTAATATTTGTTACTTTATGTAATAATATAACAAAAAATAAATTATATGTCAATATGTTTTTGTATTTTTTTGGAAAAGGTGCAGAAAATTGTTATTGAAAAAGTTATGAATTTTGACTAATTGATGTGGTTAAGATGCAAGTAAGTAGTAAAAAATTAGTTATTGTTAGTGCGAAATAAATAAAAAAATCACTTATTTTTGTATTTTAGTCAATAGTATGTTAAAATTAATTAATAGAGGAATGTAAAAAATGTTGTTTTTTGGTATTGGAATAGTGTTTTATGTAGTATGTGCGTTTGTTATGCCATATAATTAGTTGGCATATAATTTTCTAATTAATAATATAATGTATTATTAACTAGAGAGGACAAACGATAAGGTGGATAAGAATAATATAAAAATAATTGGTTTGATAATTATTATATTGTTAGGACTACAAGCTACAAAAATGGTTTGTAGCTGTTTTGGGTTAAAGTCAAAAGATATTGTTATGCTTTGTAATGCAAAGGACATAATAAATTTGTCTATACCTGATTTGAAATTTATTGATAAAAAGCTTAGCAAAAGAAATAGCTTAAAAGAGGAAATTTCTGAAATAAAAAATTATATACTTGGGATAGGAAATAAGACACCTAGAGATATAGTAGAGATACAGTTTGGTATCAATAGATATTTGAATATACAACAAAAGTGTGTAGAACCCGAAATTAGTAGTACTATTTATGTCGATGAAATTAATAAGAATGATTATTTAACATCGGGTGAAATAAAAATATCTAATGAGACTGGTTACAAAATAGATATAGAAGAATTATTGAAAGAACCACTTTGCAAAAATATTACTAAAGATAGTAAAATTTTAGTTTATCATACTCATACAAATGAAAGTTATGTAAGTGATATAACTAAAATTAATGATATATCCATACCGCCAAGAAGTGAAGATGAAAATATTAATGTTATAAAAGTTGGAGATGAACTTTGTAATAATTTTTTAAAGCTAGGATATAGCACTATACATAGTAAAAAATATCATAATGTGCCAAAAGATAAGGGGGCGTACGCAAGATCGCTTAATACAGTGGAAGAATATATAAAAAAAGATCCTGATATAGAAATTGTATTAGATATTCATAGAGATGGTATAAGTGATTCAAAAAAGCTTAGAGAAGTTTCTAAAATAGATAATAAAGATGTTGCAAAAATAATGTTTGTTGTTGGTACAGATTCAACAGGACTTAGTCACAAAGAGTGGAGAGAAAATTTGAAATTTGCAATAAAGCTTCAGAAAAAGTTAATAAGTTATAACCCTGATATAGTGAAACCTATTTTTATCAGTAAAAATAGATATAATCAGCACTTAACTAATTTTTCACTAATAATAGAAATTGGAGGGGATGGAAATGTTATAACAGAAAGTATGGAGAGTACTAAATATATAGCAAAAGCTCTAGATAATTTAATTTGCAATGATTAAAAGGGAGTATATAAAATGGCCTATAATATTAAGACTTTTTTTGAAATGATACTTTGTAATCATAAGATAAAATTGATGGATAGAGCGTATAAAAAAGAGATGATTAATGATGTAATTGAACAGTTTGGGACATTAAATTATTCCAAATTAAAACAACAAACAGGTAAGTATATTTATTTTAATATGTTGTATAATCTGTATAAAGATTACGGTTCCATGAAAAAAATAGATGAAGGGATAGAAAAGCTTTATAATTCGCCTTGTGTAAAATATGAAGACAAGTACGCTAATGCCCTTTTTTGTATTGCTAAAGTTATACACAATAATACATCTTTAGATAATGTGCAGATAAATGGAATTTTAGAAGTTATAGCAAGTCTCGGTAATGTTTGTATAACTGGTCAAAGAAGAGGTATTATACAATTGATATTTCAATTTAAGGATTATATTGAGCATTTTTTAAAAGATAGGATAAAAATACCACAAGAAACAAAACCAATAAGAAGGGCTATGGATGAAATATTTTTTAATGCTAGAATAAAAGTAGCCAATAAGTTGATGGATGATTTTTATATAAAGAAACATAATAGAAATTTTACAGATCCACATATGGAAGACTTCTTTAAAAAATGCCTCAATAAAATTTATAATTTCAATATACCAATAATGTCAGAACAGGATCCGCTGGGATTTAATATAGAGTCAAATTTGGTTTTAGAATTTTTAGCCAACATAAATATGGAAAGTCTTATTTTAGAAAATGTTTTAAGTGATATAAAATCCAAATGTAATGATGATATGAGTTTTTATAATATGATTGTAGATTGGTCATTTTCATATTTTCATTTAAATAAAATCCAAAAGGATATGTCTACATTTTTGTCAAGTTGTGTTTTTGACGGAGAAACTACTAACTTAAGAACTGATATGATATATACAATATTAGAGAATGAAGGTTACATAAAAAGCAGAGACAGGATATTAAACGATATTATAAAAGCTGATGATTTAGAAGAACAAGTAAAAATAATAGAAGGTGACGCTGATATATTATCCGTTAAAAACCAGGCTAATATAGTGCTTCAAGAATACTTGATTTTAAAAAATGACTTAACAGCAATAAAATTATTATATAATGCCAATTGTATCAAGTTAGATTTGAAAGACATAAGTGGGAATACACTTTTGGTTAATGCAGTAAAGTTTGGATTTTTTGATATGGCTAAATTTTTGATAAAAGCTAAAGCTAATATAGAAGATAGAGACAAATATGGCAATACTTTATTAATGCTAGCTTGCAAAAATTGTGATTTAAAAATGTCATCATTGTTACTAGAAAATAAAATAGATCTAGAAAAAAGAGATATGTTAAATGAAACAGTATTAATTCACGCATGTAAATTAGAATGTTTCGAAATTGTTGAGTTATTATTAAAACATAATGCTAATGTAAATGTAACAAGTAAAGAAGGTTATACAGTTTTGATGTTTAATTATAAAAATATTTTAATACCTAAATTATTAATACAAAATGGGGCTAATGTAAATAAAAAAGTAGGATATGGGTTAACTCCTTTAATGTACGCATGCGAAGTAGAAAATTTTTGTATGGTAAAATTGTTAGTAGAAAATAACGCTAATATAAATGAAGTAGGAAGATGTAATCAAACTGCACTAATGTATGCGTGTGAATTTAAAGCTAGGGATATAGTTGAATATTTAATAAAAAATGGAGCAGATATAGAAAAAAAGGCTAATGGTGGAGCCACAGCCCTTATATTTGCTTTTTTCACGTGTGTAAAAGATGAACAAAAAAATTTTGATATTGTAAAATTATTATTACAGTATGGAGCTGATGTAAATGCCAGAGGAGAATATGGAAGTGCAATAATATATGCTTGTAAATATTGGAGTTATAAGGTTTTTAAATTGTTGATAGAATATGGAGCAAACCTTAATGAAAAAGATTATAACGGTAAGACTTTATTAAAATTAGCATATGAAAGAGGAGATAGGGATATATTAAATATTGTGAAAAAGTATGAAAGCAAAATAAATGTAATAAGTGAAGTACCGTTTGCAAATCGATTGACTAATTCCCTTGGTACATGATTACAATTTTTATATATTTTACCTTGACTTTTTTGCAAATTTAGTATAGTATTGGGGCTGCGTTAAGTTATATATTTTATATGGAATTGTTGCAAAAGAAAGCTTTTACCTCCGCGCCGAGAATTTTATGAAAAAAATTTGAGGTGTAGGTAGGTAAGAGTGTTTTTTAGGTGATAGATATAAGGAAAGTAGAGGGGTTAATATGGTTAATAAGAGAGATTTAAATTGGTTAATTGAAGAGATAAAAGAAAAAGAAGAAGAACATACAAAATTGTTAATTAAGTTAATAAGAGATAATATACCAGAAGAAAAATTGGACAAATATTGGTTAAAAGCAATAATAGGAAACGTTGATGTAGATTTGTTGAATAAAGCAATAAGAGATGGATTAAATTTTGAAGTGATAGAGCTACTGATAGATAGTGTAAATGATATAAATGAAAAGGTAGGAGATAAAGATACACCATTAGTGGTAGCTAGTACATATGGAGACATAGAGATTGTAAAATATCTTTTAGAAAAAGGGGCAGATATAAATGAAAAGGCAGAAAATAAAGATACACCATTAGTGGCAGCTAGTGCATATGGGAACATAGAAGTTGTAGAATATCTTTTAGAAAAAGGGGCAGATATAAATAAAAAAGGTAAATATGATTTAAATCCAGTAGCTACAGCTATTTGTTGTAAAGAACTTGAGATAGCGAAGCTTCTAATAAGAAAAGGTGCTGATATATTTGAAAGATGTGGTCTAGGTTTAATTGATGACGGTGCGGTATATAATGTGTTAGAATTTTTAATTGCAGTTAATGATATAGGAATAGATGATAAAAAAGAAATGATAGATTTTTTGAAAGCTGAAGGGAAATTAGAAAGTATAATAAATGCTCAAGATAAAAATGGATCAACACCAGTAATGTTGGCTGCACAGTTGAAGAATTTAGATTTTATAGATTATTTAAAAAATAATGGAGCAAATATGGACATGAAAATGATTGATGGAACTACAGTATTTGATATATTAAAATATAAAGGTGATGTAAAAGGAGTTGAAGATAAAAGGACTACTACTGGTAAAAATGAAATAAATGGAAAAGAAAATAGGAATAAAATAAAAGAAGTTAGTTTAACTGATGCTAGTAATGAAGGAATTGAAATGGATAATAATGAAAATAATTCAAGGAAAAGAAAAAGAGGAGAGTATAAAGAAGTAAAAAATAACTCTAGAAAGCATTTAAAAAAAGATAAAGAGTTAAATATTCCTGAAGAACATGTGAATAACTGTCAAGAAATAGAGAAGAATTATAAAAAGAGTTCAAGAAAATGTAAAAAAGGGCAAATAGAGAAGAAATGTTATAATACAAGAAATAGTAAAAAAGGGGAGGAATCTAGTATTCCGCAGGAAAAAGTGAAAAATGATTATAAAGAGTACAAAGAAAATGGAGTAATGGTGATAGATTTGTTGGACTAGGAATTTAAAAAAAATTGTGAAATTTAGTTTTTATCTATTGACAAATTTCGCCAAAATAGATATTCTATACTAGTAGGGAATGTGAGTAAATAAAGATAGAAAATATGGGGGAGTTTTGTATGCTAGAGAAACAAAAAGCACTTGAGATGGCGTTATCACAGATAGAAAAGCAATTTGGAAAAGGCGCTATAATGAAGCTTGGAGAAAATACTCATATGAATATTGAGTCTATTTCAACTGGAGCAATAACATTAGACGTTGCTTTAGGTGTAGGGGGAGTCCCAAGAGGTAGAATAGTAGAGATATATGGTCCAGAGTCATCAGGTAAGACTACGTTGGCATTGCATATTATAGCAGAGGCTCAAAGAAAAGGTGAAGGTGAAGAAAAACAAGGTGGAGTTGCAGCATTCATAGATGCTGAACATGCATTAGATCCTGTTTACGCAAGAAAATTAGGAGTTGATGTAGATAATCTTTTGGTATCTCAACCGGATACAGGAGAGCAGGCTTTGGAAATAGCCGAATCATTGGCAAGGAGTGGTGCGATAGATGTTTTGGTAGTGGACTCAGTTGCAGCTTTAGTGCCAAAGGCAGAAATAGATGGAGAAATGGGAGATGCACATATTGGATTGCAGGCAAGGCTTATGTCGCAAGCTTTAAGAAAATTGGCTGGTGTCATAAATAAATCTAATACAACAGTTATATTTATAAATCAGTTGAGAGAAAAAGTTGGTATAATGTTTGGTAATCCAGAGACAACACCAGGTGGTAGAGCATTAAAGTTTTATGCTACAGTTAGAATGGATGTAAGAAGAATAGAAGCAATAAAAAATGGAACTGAAGTTGTTGGGAATAGAACGAGAGTGAAGGTTGTAAAAAATAAAGTAGCACCTCCATTTAAAGAAGCTGAGTTTGATATAATATATGGTGAGGGTATATCGAAAGAGGGAAGTATATTAGATATAGCTGTAAATCTTGATATAGTAAATAAAAGTGGTTCATGGTTTTCGTATAATGGTCAAAGATTGGCACAAGGAAGAGAAAATGTTAAGAAGTGTTTGAAAGAAAATAAAGAGTTATATCAGGAAATAGAAGATAAAGTTAGAGCTCATTTTAATGATATGAATAATAAATCGGAAAAAGAAGAAGAGAAATAATAATAATTTTGGGTAAGATAAGGCAAGAAGTCTTCCACCTATAGGGTGCTAAGAATTCTGTGCCTTTTTATATTTAAAACTTGGCAAGAATACACTCAACTTTATTAGAGAATTTTTCTGTTTTATATTTTATGATATTGTATTGTCGTTTTTTGTATTGTGTGGTATAGTACATTGAGGAAAAAAATACAGAATTGGTAAGGTGAATTATAATGGATGAAATAGAAAAAGATAGTGAATTTGAACTATTCAAAGAAGAGACAATAAATGATAAATTATGTTTAACGGATGTTGCTAAAAGAGCACAAGGGTTTGAAATATTTAATGTTTTAGAAAAAGTAGATTATAAAAATAAAGAAAGATTAAGGGGTCTTAATACTTATATAAATTTGATTAATAAGTTAGAAAAAATAAATAAGAATTTAAGAGATGATAAAAAAATAAAATTTTATGATAGTGATACTGATGAAGAAATTACAGCAGAAGAGGTAAAGGCACGGTTAAAAGATTTTTACTATGTATTAAAGATGAATAAAAGTATTACAGCTGCAGAAAAAGATTCTAAAAAAAGAAGGAAGCAGTATGATAAATTTTTGAATGGATTTAAAATTTTATCAGAAGTATTGGAAGAAAAGTTAAAAGAAGGAACATTGGATTTTGAACAGCTTGCAGGTAATTTATCTACAATATCAAATTTAAGTAAGGTTTGTGCTGGTGGTTGGATGATTTCATTAAATGAGTTAATGACTATATATGCTAAAGATATACAAAAAAAAATAGGTATGGATACAAGTATATTGTTTGAGAAAAATAGGTTAAAGCAAAGGCTAAATGTAATAACTCAAGAATCTATAAAAAAAGTAGTTGATGATGTTATTGCTACTTATTTAGAAAGAATAGTAATTGATAATCGCCCTCATTTTAAATTGATATGTATGGATTATTTAAATAAGGAGTATAATTTTAAGTTGCCTATGGTAATGGATTTTGATGATTCATATATCGAAAAAAATAAATCTGAATATAATATGGTTAAAGATTTTTTTGAAAAGTGTTATATAAAAGATTTAGATTTAGAAAGATGTATAATTAATGATATTTTGATAACATATGAAGATATTTTAAATAGAAAAATAGTTTTAGAGGATGAATTAAAATTAATGGGTAATGATGTTAGGAAGGAAATAGAAAAGAAAAATCTAGAAAGTATGACAGCTAAAAACGAATTAGTAGATAATTGGGTGGCATTGTATTATGGAAAAGATGAAAAAAAAGAATTAGATAATTGGGGAAGTTTTTACATAAAAAATTACGAATTAGGTAGTTTAAATGAGGATTTAAGTAGAAGTAGTAGTTTAACAGAGTTGATACAAAATATAAAAGGTGTTATAGAAAGTGACATGAAAAAATGTAATGCTGCTTTTTTAGATTATTGTAATCAAAATAAACAAAATGGAAAGTTACTTATAGGTGAAATATTAGAAGACAAAATACAACCTATAAAAATAAATAATAAAAAAGTTACTAGTAAAATAATAGAATCACTAGAAAAATCTACCCATGAAAAAGATTTAGAAGATGTTGTAAAAAATGTTGGAAAAGAGGTAAGGGACGAAACTTGTGAAAATAAGTTAAAAAGAATAAAAGAACAACTAAAAAATAGTGACAATAAAAAAAGATTAAGACGTGAAATAAAAAATATTGTAATAGGTAATATAAAAAAAGATATAGAAGATATAAAAAGTGGATATAATTCAATTTTTTTAACAAAGTATGTGTATGATGACGAATACAGAATAAGAGAAGTAGCTATAAAGCAAATATTGAAAGATAGTGGCTATTTAGAAACTGTTGAGAGAGACATTAATGAAGTATTTTTTGAAGCTTGTGCAAGGAGTGACAAATACGAATTAGAATTTTTGTTAAAAGGTGAAAAAGAAATAGATATAAATATGAGAAATAAATATAATGAAACACCGCTACATATTGTTTGTTTAAATTATAATAGTAAAAACATAGTAGAGTTTTTATTGGAGAATTTTCCTGAAATAGATGTAAACGCAAAAGATAAATTTGGATCGACTCCATTACACTTTGCATGTGAATTTGAAAATAAAGATGTAGTAGAACTTTTACTAGAATATAAAGCAGATGTAAATGTTTTTGATTATATTGGTGTGCCACCAATTGTTATGGCTTGTTTTAACAAAAATAAAGATATAGTAGAGCTTTTGCTAAAGCATGGAGCAAAAACGTGTGTAAGTAGTACTAAAAAAGTGGAAGGAAATATGTTTTATATAAAATCCCCACTTTATATTGCATGTGAAATGGAAAATAAAGATATAATAAAGCTTTTATTAGAGTATCGAGCAGATGTAAATGAAAATTATATAACAGGAGAAACTCCTCTTTATGTAGCTTGTATAAAAGAAAATGAAGATATAGTGAGACTTTTACTAAAATATAAAGCAAATGTAAATGTGGTGGATTTAGACGGAAGAACCCCGATTTATGAAGTTTGTTCTAAAAATAAAAAGAATCTATTTGATTTATTAATAGACAAAGTAAATGATGAAAATATGAACAATAGTATTATTTTTGCTTATAAAAATGAAAATATACATGTTGTTAATACTTTATTAAAATATGAAACAAGGGATTACCATGTTAATTCTTCAAAAAAATTAATAAAAATGCTTATTGATAAAGAAGATACAGAATTATTGGAAAGATTCTTAGATAGATGTTATGAAAAGTTTTTAAATTTGAAAGATGAAAAGAAAATTAAAGATAAGATTGTAGATTTTATAGATTTTTTAGAAAACGATGAAATGATTAGAAATATAAAATATAAGTTAATTAAAAATATGAAAAATGAAAATATAAAAAATATTATAAAAGATAGAAAAAAATCAAATAATAAGGTTATAGTCAAAATAAATAAATTAAAAGATTTATTAAAGAACTTACTAAAATCTTTTGGTAAAGTTATTTCTATTGAAAGGGAAAATGTTGAACAGAGGTATATAGAAAATAATATAAACAATTTGGGTATGTAGAAAATTCGAAAAAATAAGAAAAGTATTTGGTAATATCTTATGGCAAAGATTTGAGACATAGGAAAGAGAGAATGTCACGTAGAAGAAGTAAGAGAAGAACTTAAAGAATTATTTGGTTAATATATTAATGAATGTAATGGAAAAGATAGATAAGAGTATAAGTGATTATGGGAAGGTTAGCCTACTATTTGTTTAAAAATCATAGCTGACTTTGAAAATAAAATGGATTAAAATAATCAGAGTGAGTTTTTATCAACGGGGAGCGTAAAACCCATTGCCATTGGGTGATGGAATATAAACGCCCACCGTATAACTCAGTCGGAGATGTCCCCCGCCTCTAAGCTTGAAAAAGCGTAGGCGGTGGGTACATATTTACAATTAAGTGGGAGTTCAAG
>JBGUYI010000147.1:0-4097 GCA_045118635.1 Acetivibrionales bacterium | reverse complement strand
GGTGCAGTAGCTGCTTCATCAGCATACCAACCCGCAACAGTCATACCCTGTATACGTGAAGTTGCTCCTTCATCATTAAACCCTACCAGGTAAATTCTTTTATCACCAATATCTAAGTAGCCATCATATTTATCATAATCATAGTATAATTTACCATGAATCATTTTGATTAAATCATCAACAACATTACGCTCAATAGTATCTCTTGTCTTACCTGTCAAGAGGAACCGGTCATGAGGACTATTTGCTAAAAAGTCCAACCATCGAACATTCGCATTAGTAGTTTTACTTGACCGGACCGATCCATGTAATATATTTACAAATGCATCACTATTATCTAAAAAATTCAATGCTTTACTGGAAAATAAACCATACTGGAAATTCTTAATCTTCTTTGTTGATTTCCCTCGACTTTTTGATAGCATCTGCTAACTCTCCAAACCCTTCATTAAGATTAAGTTCAATATTAGTTTCTTCATGTTTAAAGTAATCAGCATAAACACGATTAGCTTGAATAGATAACTTCGCAACATCCTTCCATTCAGTCTTACAATCAGGATCACTAGCATCTCTCTGAGCACGTTCAAACATCACAGGCAATTCACTAGCCACCTTAGCAACACCTTCCATATTATCAGCAATAGTAGATGCAACACAACTCATAGTGTCTTCAGCAGCTTCAATTTTATCTACTTGATTTTGAACAGCACTTTCAGTTTTTTTCTTTTTAATTTTTTTTCGTTTATTAAGTTCAGCTTCCACCCTATCCTGCATTTTGATATTTTTGGATTTGTATCTGTTCAAAGTCCGGGGTGAAATCTTTTCATTATATGTATTTTCCAACCATTTAGAAACACTTGCTCCACTATCTCCTTTAGATAATCGTGCGACTATTTCTTCAAAATGGTCACTTGATTCAATTAAGTTTTTTCGTGCCATAGTATCTACATCGGTTTGATATTTTTTTGGCCAGTATTGGACATTATGTGTCAATTGGTCAATTGACCAATTTGGCCAATTGGTCATTTCAATCTAAAAAAAAATTACTTTTAAAACTTGAGCGACGAAGGAGGGATTTGAACCCTCGTACCCACAATGGATTCTGGATTAGCAGTCCAGTAGAATAGGCCCGGCTATCTGACTTCGCCATAATTTCGTTTTAATAAAAAAAAAATATAATGGGGATTATTTTAACTTATCCCTTTACTTTAAGTATGTTTAAAGCAATACTAATTGTAACGAGAGTTAATAGTAATCTAATATAGTGTCTATTATTTCTATCAGTAGTTTCTAGTTGTGTTATTCTTTGGTCTTGTCTGTTTAGTATTTCTTTTATGTTACTATCATCATTTATGCTTTTTAGCACGTAATCGTTTAATGCTTCTTTTATTTCTTTAATATCTTGTTTCATTTCTGTTATTATTTCTTCTTTGTAATTGGATTTTGTTTCTAGTGCTTTTATTTTGGTACTGTGTGTATCAATTTTTGTGGCATATGGGCATTCATGTTCTACCATATTTTACCACATCCTTTTTTTTATTGTTTTTTCATGTTTTTTTGTATTGCTATTTCTTCTGCTACTTCTACTCTTTTATCTTCACTTTTTTGTACTAGTATGAATCCTGCTATCATCATGATTGTTGGTATGAGATATTGGTATTCATCTGGTATTATGTTTCTTAATCCATCTGTGCCTACATATACTATGAATGAGGCTGCGAATACGAGTAGGTTTATTAATTTTGATTTGTTTTTAAAGCTTTCTATAGTTGTCATAGTTGATCAATCTCCTAAAAAATATAATAGTCTTTTTTTGGATTGGTTAGGGAGATAATCGAAATCTCCGATTAAAAAAAAGAGAGAGTATTATTTTTTATGATTTGGAAATCTATTTTTACGTGTTTCATAAAAACCGAATTGGATAGAGGGGAATAAATTATGAAAGTAGTGTATAAAAAAAATCTTTTTTAAAGTAACCCGAAAATTTTATGGCAGATCTTTACTTTTTTGATGTGAACTCAAAAAAATTTATTATAGGAATACAGTGTAACATTAGCGTTTTTTATTAAAAATAAAAGCAAAACCGAAAAGAGGCTAAATAAATGATTTTTGTTTTCCCTAAAAAAATAAAAATATAATCCATTTTTTTTTAATCCATTCACCAAGAATGCTAACCATGTTGAAGTAGGATCCCATAATGGTGATGAATATGTTTAATCCCGCTATAAGGTATACTAGCCTTGACTACTAGTCCGCAGTCATTGCAGTATATTTCGGCTTTGTCCTGGTCATATTTAGTATTTGCTCCACACTCAGGACAAATATCCGGGTTTTCTTCATTCGGTATTAATTGGGCTCTCCTATTTGCAATTAATACACTGTATTTTTCTAGGAATTTTTCCTTATATTCATCATAGTCCATTTTTTTAGGGTAATACCTTTCCTACTTATTATTATAGATGAAGTGCAAGAAGGAATTGTGATGGTTAATCAGATACGGTTAATTTCTCTTCACCTATTTCTATAGGTTTCATTTGTGTTGAGTATAATTTCAATCGCAGTAAATTAGTTAAAAACCTTTTATAATTTTTAGCATTTAGTTTATATTTTCTGCATACTTTTATTCTAAAATCCCATTGTTTTTCACCAAATAATTCTACTGCTAATAACATGAAACATAATATAATCTGGTCTGTTCGAAGATTACTATTCAATGTATGGAATAATCGAATATAGTCTTTCAGGAATTGTTTAACAAATTCCCTTTCATTTCTTGTTAATTTAAGACTATCCGGGAATTCATTATTTAATAATTCCATTTTCATAAAATAGGTTCGTAAATCATTATTAATGTTAACTACTTCTTTTTTATAATTATAAGAAGTCCTCTCCCCATAAGCAGATAAATGACTGTACTTATTTATTAATTCTTTAGTTCTTTTTACATTAACACTATCTTTATCATTAATCTTATCAACAGTACTTCCTAAATTTTCACTATATCTCATCTATACACTTCCATTTGAGATTCTGATTAAACTTATAACTTTTCAAATTATCTATAATTTCTTTATACTTTTCAGTGAATTCTTTAAATTGTTTAGATGTATTATCTCCATAACCATAAATATCATGGAAAAGTCTATGCAATCTAACATCCATAACGATTAAATTGTTAGGGTCGCATCTTCCACGGATAAACCAATCATAACTTTTTATATGGTGAACATGTAAAGCATTATAACTGTCTAGATTTGATAATTGACAACACCCTTTTGATTGTTTTAATTTATGGATAATTACTTTTAGATAATCATCACCAGGATTTAAATAACATTCCACTTGTCTTTCAAAATATAATAAACCATCATCTGCAAATCTTTTTTTTAGATCATCAATATTTGCATATGGATGTTCATTTAGGTAGTTGTTGATTTTTCTGTTGAATGTTTTTCTACGTTTTTCTAGTAAGTCTAAGTATTTGTTGAATGAGATTGTTTTATTATATTTCCGTGACCTGCTGACTTCTGAACATGCTTCTGAGCAGTAGGATGTTCGTCTTTTGTCTAATATAGGTTTTCCACATATTTTACATATTTTTATGTTTCTCATTACCCCATTCTCCTATGATTTGTATTTGTCTAGTTTGTGTTTTATATTTTTCATTACTCTTCTCCTATCTCTCTTGGTTCTGTTACTTTCCAAACAATAGTCCTCCATTTCAGAATAAAAACCCAATACCCCGATAGTTACTGCATCTATTATCCTCAGATTCACAGATTCAAGTGTAACTTCATCTATTTATAAATCACCCTCTCTCTAAATATTTACCACATTTATCACATATCCATACTTCAATAGCATCTCCATGACTATTGCTCATATAATATGGATAGTTTGGAAGTTCTGCACCACATTCTGGACATTTTGGAGTGTAGTTTTGTAGTTTTTCTAATGCTTCATTGAATTGTTCTTCCAAATCCATTCTATATCACATCCCTTCTTCCTAATTCAAACCTGTAAAAATAGAATCTATCCCATGGCTGGATATCCGGATAAATTTTCAACAAACACATTTTTAATTCATGCAAAGAATC
>JBGUYI010000146.1:0-21543 GCA_045118635.1 Acetivibrionales bacterium | reverse complement strand
ACTTTGTTCAATTATATGATATCATTAAGTTAGATTTTGCTACAAATATTACAAAAGGAGTTTTTTGATATGCATAAAAAAAGTATTTTTAGATGTATTGCTTTTTACATAATAGTTTTAGGTATTATTTTTAGAATTGCTTGGATTTTTTTTATGAATACTTATCCAGAAACTGATTTTATGTGGTATCACGTAAAAGGAGTCGAACTTTCAAAAGGAATGGGATTTTTAAATGGCATTTATCCTTTTTACACTGGAACCCCTGGGCTTCCAACAGCTTTTAGGCCTATCGGTTATCCTCTTACTTTAGCTATATTATATAAAATTTTTGGTACTAGTTTTTTTGTTGGTAAATTCTTTAATGTTTTTTTATCAACTATATCTATGATTTTCATCTACAAATTTGCTAGAATGTTTTTTGGAAAATTTATTTCAAATGTTTCTCTGGCATTGTTTGCTTTTTCACCACTTGCCATATGTTATGTTAGTATTTTAGGTTCTGAAACTTTATTTCAAACTATTCTTGTTTTGTGTCTATATTCATACTTTAAGCACAGGAATCCTTATATATTAGGTGCTTTAGTTGGATATCTAGCGTTAATTAGACCTATCGGAATATTTTTTGCTTTAATACCAATTATTTTTGCTTTATTTGAAAGTATATCTAAAAAGACATTCAAATTTATCGGTCTGTTTAGTTTATCTTTTTTACTAGTTATATCAGGTTGGGTTATTAGAAATTATATACAATTCGGACAACCTATTTATTCTACTAATGGAGGATATGTCTTTTATGTTAATAATAATCCTTATGCTACAGGTTCTTGGAGTGATCCATTTTCATACCCTAATAGTCCATTCTCAAAGTATTTATCTGACAACAACTTTGATGAAATTACTATAAATAAAGTTGGAAAACAACTTGCTGTAAACTGGATATTAAATAATCCTAAGCAATTTATAAAACTTGCATTTAAAAGGATTTTTAACTCTTATTGGAATAAATTAGACGACATTATGTGGGCATTTACTATAGGATTAAATAAATGGGACCCTCTTTATACTAAAGCAATAAAACTAGAAACTATTTTATACAGACCTTTTTATATACTAGTATTTCTTTACATAATTTACACTATATTAAACTTTTTAAAAAATAAAAAAGCAGATGTTCACACATTGATTTTACTTGTATTCTTATATTTTAATTGTATGATGTTTATTTTAGAAGGAAATTCTAGATATGTTTTCCCTCTACACCCTATATACTCCATTGGTGTCGCTTTTATCATTACTACATTTTTGACGCACGTAAAAAACAGGACAGCTTAAGTCCTGTTTTTAGTAAATATTTTAACATAACGCTCATACCGTTCTTTATCTATTTTATTTTGCTCCAATGCATTTTTTATCTCGCACCCTATTTCCTTTATATGACTGCAACCAACAAATTTACATCCACCTATATATGGCAAAAACTCAGGATAATATTGTTCTATATCACAGCATTTTATTTTATCTATATTTAAAGAACTAAATCCTGGTGAATCTAATATATATCCGCCATCAGGTAATTCAACCAGCTCTGTATGTCTTGTCGTATTCTTACCTCTAGATATTTTTTCACTCAAATCTCCAGTCTCAAAAAAGTTTCTTTTCATAAGCTTATTTATTATAGTTGATTTACCTACTCCAGACTGACCAGTAAAAACAGTGGTTTTATCTTTTATCTTTTCCTTCAATTCACTAATACCATTTCCCTTTTTCCCACTGACATTAATTACTGTATAACCTGATTTTCTATATACATCTGTTATATTATCTTGCTCATTTTTTAATTCATCAATTTTATTCACACAGATAAAAGGCTTAACACCTTCTATCTGATACAATATTAGTAATTTGTCTAACAACATAAAATCAACCTGTGGTCTTGTCGCTGAAACAACTATAAGTACATTATCTACATTAGACACCTGTGGTCTTATAAATTCATTCTTCCTAGGCAATATATTTTGTATATTACCCTTCTTTTTATCTTCATCAATTATTATTATGTCTACACTGTCTCCGACTAAAGGCGTTATCTTATTATTCCTAAAAACTCCCCTTGCTCTACACTCATAAATATCTCCATCTATTTTTACATAATAATACCCGCCTATACCTTTTATTATAACACCACTCAAATCCAACACATTCCTCCCTATTTATAAATTTAAGCAACTCCCTTTTCTTTTAAAATTACGGTATATCAGTTTCAAAATCTTCTATCTCATAATCTTCTTCATTATCATATATAGGATTTTCTCCAAAATATATGTCAACTATAGATCCTTCTTCTACCTCTTCATGAGCCTTAGGTTCTTGCCTACAAACAATATCCGTATCCCTATCTTTATCTGTTAAAAATTCCGCACCTAAAACAAGCTTACTTCCTTTTATTATTTGCTCTGCTTGTGCTTTCTTACACCCTATTAAATCAGGTACTTCCACATACTTTATTTCCATCCCTTTACTTACATAAACTTCTATTGTACTTCCAGGTTCTACTCTAATACCCTGTGCAGGAGATGTTTTTACCACTCTTCCTAAAGCTATATCTTTATCATACACTTCAATAATTTCACTATCTAAACCTAGTTCCTCTAAAATCTTTATTGCATTAGCTCTCTCTTCTTTCTTCAAATCCGGTAATCTAACTTTCTTTGGACCTTTGCTAACTTTAAATTCTATATTACTATTAAATCCACCAGGTTTTAGTTTATCTCCCTTTTGCTTATTCTGAGAAATTATAACATCATTAGGTACAGTATCGCTATAAACTCTTTCTTTATCTATTACCAGTATCCCTTCTTTTTGTAAGGCTCCTTTAACTTCATAAAAATTCTTTCCAACATAATCAGCTACAACAAACTCTCTTGAAGTATAATTATTAAATCCTAAGATTCGTAACATGATATTAGCACAAAAAAACAACATAACCATCATTATAACAACTGCTGTAGCAATAGCCAGTCTCTTTACTAATCTTTCTTTCTTATCTACATTATTTTTATGTGCGTCTTTTATTTCTTCATCTTTAGTTGCATCTTTTGTTATACTATTAATAACTATAGTATTATCTAAATCTTCTCCCTTTATTACAAAACTAGGATCCTCTAACACATTCTTCATATCATTCTTTAGTTCGGTTGCTGATTGATATCTATAATTTTGTTGTTTATTTATCGCTTTCATAACAATCGTATTTAATCCAGATGGTATATCAGGATTTTTACCTATCAACTCTTGTGGCATCTCTTGTATATGTTTTAAGGCCACAGCAACTGGACTTTGTGCATCAAAAGGAACTTTCCCTGTTAGCATTTCATAAATAACTATACCAAGAGAATATAAATCCGATTTCTCATCTACAAATCCACCTCTCGCTTGTTCGGGTGAAATATAATGAACAGATCCTATAGTCTTTCCTGCCATTGTCATTGTACTAGATGTTGTTGCTCTCGCTATGCCAAAATCTGTAACCTTTACAACTCCTGTTTTTGTAAGCAATATATTATGAGGCTTTATATCTCTATGAATAATCTTATTCTTATGCGCATGCTCTATAGCAGAACATATTTCTAAAGCTATTCTTATCGCTTCTTGCCACTTTAAAACGCCCTGTGTTTCTATGTATTCTTTGAGTGTTTCTCCATCTACATATTCCATAACAATATAATGCATGTCATCTTCACAACCAACATCATATATGGATACTATATTAGGATGTGACAAACTTGCCGCTGATTGAGCTTCTATTTTGAATCTCTTAACTAGTTCTTGGTCATTTACAAATTCAGGCTTTAAAATTTTTATAGCAACATATCTGTTTAAAAGCTTACACTTAGCTTTATAAACAAACGCCATCCCTCCTCCACCTATCTTTTCAATTAATTCATACCTATTTCCAAGAATTTTACCTTTCATCAATTAATCACCTCATCTTTAAAAACAATAATTGTAATATTATCTAAACCACCATTTTCATTCGATTTATCTATTAGGCTTTGTACTATGTCTTGTGGCTTGTCCTTTTCTAAAAAGACCTTTTTTATTGTACTCTCATCTACCATATTAGTCAAGCCATCTGTACACATCATAAAAACATCTTTTTCTTTCCTATCATAAGTATAAATATCTGTCTCTACTTTTTCTGAATAACCAACTGCTCTAGTTAATACATTTTTGTTTGGATTCTTTTTTGCCTCTTCTCTCGTAATTGTACCATTTTTCACTAATTCCTCAACATATGAATGGTCATTAGTTATTTTCTTTAATTCTTGTTCCCTAAAAACATAAACCCTACTATCTCCTACATGAGCTATTATTACATAACAGGGCATAACCACCGTAATTATTAATGTCGTTCCCATTCCTTCATTATCTTGATTTTCAAGAGATTCCTTATATACTTCACTATTAACTTGTTTTACTATATCTTGTAGCTTTGAAACAATTTCCTCTTTACTCATCTTCTTATTTAAAGTTTTTCTTATATGTAAGAGACTAAATTCAACTGAAAGTCTACTAGCCACTTCTCCAGCCTTATGTCCTCCCATTCCATCAGCAATAATAAATACATATGGAATGTTCTCATTTTCTTCTATCATTCCATAATAATCTTGATTAATCTCCCTTTTCAATCCTTTATCTGTAACTAGCCCAATCTGCACGTTATCACTCCTCTTTTCAAAGTTTACTTCTTCTTAATTGACCACATGCTGCCTTTATATCACTTCCAAGCTCTCTCCTAACTGTTGCATTAATTTTCTTGACTTCCAATATATTTTTAAATTCCTCTACTGAATTCCTTTTACTTTGTTTATAATTATTACTATCTATCTCATTTATAGGTATAAGATTTACATGACAAAGCATTCCCTTTATTAATTTTGCAAGTTCTAATGCATCATTTCTTGTGTCGTTTACTCCATCAACTAATGCATATTCAAATGTAATCCTTCTATTAGTAATCTTTGTATATTCTAAGCATGCATCCATCAATGCCTTTATTTTATACTTATTATTTATCGGCATCATACTCTCTCTTACTTTATCATTAGCTCCATGTAATGAAATTGACAATGTGACTTGTATATTCTTTTTGGCAAATTCTAAAATCTTTGGAACAATGCCACAAGTCGATACAGTTACATGTCTATGCCCTATATTCAATCCATTTTTATCATTCGAAATTTCTAAAAATTTCATTACATTGTCATAATTATCAAATGGTTCACCTATACCCATAATTACTATATTTCCTATTCTTTGACCTAAATCTTTGCTAATTGTTAAAACTTCTTGTAACATCTCTCCAGCTGTTAAATTTCTTATAAAACCAACTCCAGAAGATGCACAAAATTTACAACCCATTCTACATCCTACTTGTGATGAAATACAAACTGAATACCCATACTTATATTTCATAAGAACACTCTCTACTATATTACCATCTGGCATCTTTAAAAGATACTTTCGAGTTTCGTCTATCTTAGATTGCAATTTATCAACAATTTTAAGCTCACAAATAAACGAATGTTCTTTCAATTTCTCCCTCAATTCCTTAGATAAATTTGTCATTTCATCAAATTGAGTCACTCCTTTGTGTATCCATGAAAAAATCTGTTTTGCTCTATATCTTTTTTCTCCTATTCCCTCTATAAAATCTTCTAATTCCTCCATACTAAAACTTGCTAAATCAACTTTACCTTCCATAATTACAACTCAATCCTTATCAATTTTTTTCATCTTTGCTATAAAAAATCCATCTGTTTTATGTACGTTGGGATAAAATTCTATATAACCTTGTTCTTTAGTATCACTTTTTAAACTCTTTGGAAGAATTTTGTCAATTCTCTCCATCTTAAAATTATGATGGTTACTTAAAAATTTATTTACAACATCTATATTTTCTTCTCTAGATATTGTACACGTACTATAAACCAAAGTTCCTCCTACTTTTAAATATTTTGCTGCATTCTCCAATATAATATACTGAACATTTACTATATCAATAATATCATAATTTTCTTTATTCCACTTTATGTCAGGCTTTCTTCTCATTATTCCAAGTCCAGTACACGGTGCATCGACTAATACTTTATCGGCTTTTAATAATAAATCATTATCTATATTTGTAGCATCAAATACCTTTGTCTTTATATTACTAATGCCCAACCTCTTTGTCATAGCTTCTACTAACTTAATTTTATGCTGGTACAAATCTCTAGCATATATGCATCCTTTATTTTTCATAATTTCTGCTATATGACCAGTCTTACCACCAGGTGCAGCACAAACATCTACCACAATATCATCTTCATGAGGCTCTAATACACTTGCAACTAACATAGAACTCTCATCTTGAATAGTAAAGTATCCTTTTTTATACAACTCACCATTTACTATTTTATTAGGATTCTCTATTATAAGTCCATACTCTGACACTTCACTCTTAGTTACTATTATACCATCATTTTTTAACATATTCATTAAATTCTCAACTGTTGTTTTTAGTGTATTCACTCTAATACAAAACTTAGGCTTCTCGTTTGAACTCTCTAAAAAATCCTTAGTAAAATCATATCCAAAATCATTTAAACACCTGCTAACTAACCATTTAGGATATGAATACCACACACTAAGATACTCTACTGGATTTTTATCTTTATCTGGATAATTTATATTATCAATATTCTTTGCCACATTCCTAAGTACTCCATTAACAAACTTTGCTGAATATGTATGTCCATACTTTTTCGCTAACTTCACGCTTTCATCAACTGCGGCAAACGCCAAAACCTTATCCATAAACATTAATTGATAAATCCCTATTCTTAATATATTTAAAATCCATACGGATATTTTTTTTATCTTTATGTTAGAAAACTTACTTATAACATAATCTAATCTTTCTTTATTCTTTAGTATACCATATACTAACTCAGTAATAAATGCCTTATCACAATCTTTTAAAGAATTTTTATTAAGACACTTGTTTAAAGAAATATTTGAATATGCTCCTTTTTGCAATATATCTACCAATACCTTTAATGCTAATTCCCTTGACAAAATATTTCTCCTTCTTTTATTTTATTTCCTAATATATAACTTGCTACTTCCATCCTCTTTTTAGATGGAGCTTGCAATTCTAGAATTCGTATAATTCCTTTTTTAGTAGCTACATCTATTCCTTCTTTTGATACTTTAATTATAGTACCAGGAACTTTATCTGTATTGTCATCTATTATCTTTGTTTTCCATATCTTTAATTTTATATCGCCATAATACGTAAATGCTACTGGCCAAGGATTTGTTCCTCTAACCAAATTATGTATTGCCACATTATCTAATTCCCAATTTATCATTCCTGTATCTTTATCCATCATACCTGCATAACAAGCCTCATCATCATTTTGTGGCATCCTCTTTAGTGTCCCATTTTGTAAACTTATTAATGTTTCATAAAGGACCTTTGCTCCAAGCTCTGATAAAACATCATGCAACTCACCTGCGGTCATGTCATCTGTTATTCTAACACTCTCTTTTAGTAATATATCTCCTGTGTCCATCCCAATATCTGTATACATTGTTGTTACACCAGAGACTTTTTCTCCATCTATTATGGCCTTATTTATTGGTGATGCTCCTCTGTACTTTGGAAGAAGTGATGCATGCACATTTATACACCCATATCTTGGAATATCTAAAATATCCTTAGGAAGTATTTTTCCATAAGCACAAGTTATTATTACATCTGGATTCATATTTTTTATTTCATTTATAAAATCCCAATTATTCTTTACTTTATTGGGTTGTAATACTTTTAAACTATTATCTACAGCAAATTCTTTTACTTCACAGTACGACACTTTATTACCTCTGCCTCTTTCTTTATCTGGCTTTGTAACAACTGCTAAAATCTCATATTTCTTATCAACTAACATTTTTAGTACTGGCACTGCAAATTCTGGTGTGCCCATAAATATAATCTTCAATAATCTCACATCTTTCTAATATTAGTCTATTTTTTCTAATTCGTCTGCCTTATCTATATACAATATACCATCTAAATGATCTATTTCATGGCAAAATATTCTAGCTAAAAAATCTTTTGCTTTGTATTCAACTTCTTGGCCATCTCTATCTAATGCACGAACAACCACTTTGTCTGGACGTTTGACACTTCCTCTAAGCCCTGGAACACTAAGACATCCTTCTTTTCCGTCTTGCTGGCCTTTTTGTGATATTATTTTAGGGTTTATACATTCTATTAACCCATTTCCGTCATCTAAAACTATTATACGTTTTAAGATTCCAACTTGTGGAGCAGCTAAGCCTACGCCTTCTTCTTTATACATAGTATCTTTCATATCATCTAAAAGTGTTAATATTTTTTGGTCTATTTTATCAACCTCTTTTGACTTTTTTCTTAAAATATCATCACCTTCAAATCTTATTTTTCTAATTGCCATAAAACATACCTACCTTCTCCCTTTTACTTTTTTATCAGTTATTTTATTTTAATACAAATTTTATTTTTTTGCAATAATGTATTATAGTAGTATCTATAATCGTCAATTACCCCGACCCTAAAGGGTCGTGGCTTCAACCGAATTAATTTTTGTGAAACGCAAGATTTTCGAGATTAAGCTTAATTGACGTGTGTTCCCAATATTTCACAAATCCAACCCGCAAGCTAGGCTTGACTTAATTTATGATTTACAAAGAATGTCTCGTTTGTGCTGAAAAAATTTATTGATTTGTAATACTCTAAATCTTGCTCTTTATTCCAAAAAAACAAATGTAAATATTTGTTAACATATTTTTTGTATAAATTATATTTTTATACAAATTTGCATTTTTTTGTTTTGTAAATTATTTTTTTAAGTGAAAAAATAGCCCATCTTACAATCAGCTAACAAGCTGTGTCTTCAAAATGTTTTGTGCACATTTTGTAAAGCTATGTGCGGATTTTGCAAAAAAAAATCATTTTTGACCCTTTGGGTGTAATAATTCATCTATGAAAACGTTTTAGATAAAAGTCATTTTTTGCGTTTAATAATTTGTAATATCGCTGAGGGAGGTATTTAAAATGACAGACAATAATTTATGGTTTCTAAGAGAGTATAACAATATGGGATGTGCAAAAGTGGCGGAAAAAATAGGAGTATCCCCTTCTACTTATTCTCAGTGGGAACACAGTAGGATTGCTATACCAACAAGGAGATTAGTAGATCTAGCAAATTTTTACGATATAAATATTGATTACATAATGAAATTGACTACTGTAAAAAGAAGAATTAGAACTAAAACAACTATAGATCTAATAGCTATTGGTGCTAGAATAAAAGAAATAAGAAAAAGTTTAGGATTATCTCTAAGAGATCTTGGTAAAGAATTAAATTATTCTTTTTCTGCTCTTTCTAGTTACGAAAGAGGACAGTATTTGGTTCAAAGTGACATACTTATTACACTATCTAAAAAAACTAATTATTCAATTGATTGGATTTTAGGAAGAAAAAAGCAAAAATATATATCTGATAGTAAGCCGAATCCTGCAAATAAAACTAAATCTTTTTATTAATTTGTCTAGATACAAAAAAATACCGCTTACATATGTAGGCGATATTTTTTGATTTACATTAGAAACTAATTTTTACATCTTCTCTTTTTATATCCTCAGTCTTAAAAAATTCTCTTTTTGTTAATCCACTCATTTCCGAAACTATGCTAGTAGGAAATGTAACTACTTTTTGATTAAATGATGATACTTTTGCATTATACAATCTACGAGAAGCTTGCAAATGTTCTTCTGTGTCAGCTATAGCTTGTTGCAATACTTTAAAATTCTCGTTAGCTTTTAAATCTGGATAATTTTCTGCTAATGCATTTATTCTAAATAAATTTTCTTCTATCTTTTCGCTAACAAGAGCCTTTTCTCTCATTGTCATTCCCTGTCTAAGTTCAATTGTCCCAAACATTGTTTCTTTTTCGTGCTTTACATAACCTTTCACAACTTCAACCATTTTGGTTAAAACATCATATCTTTTTGTAAGTGCAACATCAATATCTGATGATGCTTCATCAATCTTCACAATATCTCTTTTCAATTCATTTGATACTGAAATATACCATACTACTAAAGGCACTACTAAAAATAATAATAATACTAACATATCCTACACCCCCACTTTAAATAATTTATTATCCAAGTTTAACTCATCAACAAACTGAGTTATTACTTTTATGTCACCTGAAATATTCTCTTGTATCTCTTTTTCATTTAATTCTCTAAACACATTAGTCGGTTTAAAAGAATCCTTATTATTTGATATCCCTATATGAAGTCTCTGGTCTACAAAGCAAAACAAAAATTTACCACTATTATTTTGAACAAGTCTTTCTATTTTTTCCATGAGCGACGGTGTTATTATATAAAATGCATCATGCTCACTTTGTGCATACACCTTAAACTTTTTATTAAATTCTTCTGACTCCATTTCTACCTTTTTAAATCGTTTATCCTCACTCACAAAAAATGTTTGCACTCTTGAATTGCCAAAACCTCTTTGCGATATCTGAACATTCGCTTTAAAATTTTTGTTAAAGTCAAATATTAGCCATCTCCCTTTAAATAATGTTACATAATAAGTTCTAGTTCTTCCCTTGCTATCCCTAGTTGTATGCCTTTGTTCTATATGGACATCTGCTTGTTCAAATTTTATACCCTTATATCCTCCAGACATATAATTTTTAGAATTATATCTATCTCCCATATTCATCATATTAGTCGAATCAATTACTTCGTATGGAAAACCTTTTTCTGGTTCATAGCATAAATTATCAAATATTTTTCTCAGTTCTTTTTGTATATACTCATCACTAAACATAACTCTATATTGAGAATTTAATTTACGCGTAGCCCCAAACATACACATAACTTCTACCATCACCATAGCAAGGACTGCTTCTAAATCACTTACACCCATGCACAGGGTAATCATTATGACTATAGCAAAAATAATATAACGTGTTCTTATTTTTCTTCTTATTTCCTCTAATTCAATCATAATAACCACCTCCACTTCATATTATACATTTGCTTTACAATTTTGTCAACCCTTGTTTGCTTTTCTCCATTTTTCGTAGTTTTTCGCACTTTTGCTTTTGAAAAAGGCTCTATTATTTTAAAAACAATAGAGTCCTTTAACCTTCACTAATATTTTCTAATTAAACACAACTTGTGGTTTTATTTTTATCTTTATTGGCATTTCAACTACTTTTGCTTCTGTATTACCCATTTTATCTATAACCGCTTTTGTATATGTTATATAAGCATCGTCTACTAACTTACTATTTATTTCATCAAATATTTCTCGGCTAGTTTTATCTTCTATTGAGTTTAACCTAACAATAAAGTTTAACATAACACTATTTCCTGAAACATTATTCTTTAGCTCGTCACTTGCTGAATAGCCGTTCAACTTTACATAAATATAATTATCATCTTGTGTTATTGTTACTTTATTTTTAGTTGATGATTCTACATAATAACCATTGCTATCTTGACTCATATATCTCCAATCTGCATATATATCACTTGACACCTCTTCTACATCTTCTATAGGAAATGCCAATTTAAATACTGTATCTACTCCACTTAAAACATCTTCATTTTTAAATAGTATATTTTGATTTATATCATCTCTAAACGATTTAGTTCTGTATAAACTCTTGCTTATCTTTATAATAGGCTCTGACATTGTAAAACTAGTATCTCCATCAAAGCTAAGTAATAGTCTTATTGGAATTTCTGAAAATAATCTTGCATCACCTATTCCAGTGTTCCACTTATCTTTAACTGGTTTTGAGTCTTCTACCAATCTTTCCATTGTGGAATACTGTTCTAATACATTCTGATATTCTTTGCTTTCCCCTAATTTGTTATAAAGATCTAGAATATACGTAGTATCTACTTCATCAACCCTATAAACATCTCCCTTTGATTTATTATCACTTAATACAGAACCATTTATATATCTTCCTAAATCATATACATCATATACATCCGATCCACTACTATTTTTAGTCACTATCGCTCTTCCAACAATATTTACATCTCCATACAAATCCCACTTACTACCATTTCTTAAAGTTACTTTATTATTAGTATAATCTATCTTAGTTACATTTTGTGTTATTGGTTCGTAAACACCATTTTCATTATAGATGATACATCCTTCAATCTTACAATTTGTTCCAATTGTATAAGAAGTACCATTTATCTTTATTGTTGTTGCATTATTATTACTATATCCTATTTCAAAAGTATTCATGTTTTTTCCATTAGTTGTAACTTTCTTACCTACTAATTTCCCTGAAGTCTTATTTATCCTTTGTTCATCTGTCCCTTTCGTATTTATCACAGCAGACATTATCTTTGTATATTCTTTAGGATAAAGCTGTGTCTTTGGTATTTCTCTATACTCTCCATCTTCTAACCATTCTATTTTTATTGCTCCACTATTTGCAGGAGAAAAATCCATTACTATAGGGTATCTTTTTCCTGCTTCATATATATTATTAGTTATCAATTCCTTATTTGTTACTCTATCTACTGAAAAATTATCCACTGTACTATCTACAGTACTGCTTGTATAGATATTTCTTGTTTTATTAGATATTTTTATTGTTCCAGTAGCATTAGAACAAGTTACTCTAAGATGCATAACTCCATTATTAACTGGAACTATTTCTCCAACCCATTTTACTCTATCACGACTTAAATTTTCAAAACTCATTATAGGATTAGTTTCCTGCTTTATTACTTTTGGTGTTGAACTATTTCCTTCATAGTACAATCCATATAATCCTATACCTTGTCCTCTTGTTGCAAATTCTTTAACATCACCTAAAAGCACTTCCCCAGCTGTATTTATCATATATGCTTGCATATAGTAAGTTGTATTTTCTTTTAATGATGTCGCCTTAACCTCGTACTTTAAAGTACCAGAAGCCGATCCAACACTAGTTGTTTTTACTGTATAAATTTCATCTTCCATATCACTTCTCCAATATCTAACACCATGCTCTCTTATATTAGATGATGACAATGTAATACCTGCTGAGCTATATATTTTCCCACCCAATACTGCAGTAGTAGACGTTTTATCCTTTACATAACGCTTGCCAGATTCTCCACCATCTACACCTGTTGAAATGGTTACTATATTATTTATTTGTTTGCTAGCACTACCTGCTTGTATTGTTAGATTATCCGATACTTTACACACATAGCTATATGCTCCACTTCCATTTGACACTGCAATATTATCATTTCCTATTTTTATATTACTAGTATTAGACCCCTTTATTTCTACTAAAACCGATTTATTTGTAAGATAATTATTCCCTTGTTTTACTGTTATAGTATCCGAACTAAGTGCATTATACATTACCCCTTTTGATTCTTCCAAATACCCATCAAAACTTTGTGCCTCTAATTTTTCTCCTCTTTTCGATACACTACTTTCAATTTTTGGCTCTTCCTCTATAACAACATCCTCTTTTTTATTATCTTCCAACTCGTCTTTTAACTCTTCCTTTTGTCCTTCTTTATTTTGATTAAAAACAAATTCCTTTGTAATATTGGTATCTACTGAAGAATTTTTATAATAATGTACACCTCCGATAATTCCTCCTGCTAACGCCACAAACAAAATCACAATCTTAAACGACTTCTTGCTCATAAATCGTAACCTCCCCTTTTTACATCCGTCAATATTATTTTTTTATCTTTATAGAAAGAGTCGCATCTTCCGCATCTATATTTGTTCGCTTGTCTTCTATTGTGATTTCTTTTATTTTAACTTTAGTATAAGTAATTATATTATTTAACACTTCTTTTGTTATATCTTTAGATGTTTCTACTTGCAATAGTAAGTTTAACATAACATTATTTTCACCATATCCTAAAGTTTGTCCATACTTTTTGCTATAACCATTTAGTGTTACTTTAAAATTACCATTCTTCATTTTTTCTATACTTGCATAATTTGAGCTATCACCTTCTTTTAAATAATTGCCATCTACTTTATTCATATAACTCCAACTTGCATAGCCAGTATTTACATTAGAGCCTGGCAATTCTAGTTTAAAATCACTCTTAACATTTCCATTTTTGTCATTTGTTAATGCCCCATTTATTTCTATCACAGGGTCTTTCATTGTAAATGTATCATCTTCATCGAAACTTAACAATATCCTTATCGGCATTACTTCAAATAATTTTGTTTCCCCTACACCAACGTCTTTCATGTTAGATGTAGACATCTCAAGTACTAATTGTTCAACAGTTGCATACTGATTCATTAATTCTTGATATTCTTTTGTTTCGTAGCTATTATTATATAGACTTAGTACATAATTATCGTCTATAACTTTAACATCACTTCCTATTAAAAGTCTCCTTCCATCTGATAGCGTTATTCTCTTGCCACTTATTTTCTGTATGTACTTACATAAATCATATACTTTATTATTTCGTAAGTCACACACATTTCCTATAATATCTACATCTTTGTATAACTTCAATTCTGTACCATCAGCTAAAATCACATCGGCATTTTCATAATTTATCATGCTTATATTATCTATTATCGGCAAAATTACTCCTTTATCTTTGAGGATAATATTTCCTTCTACTCTAGCATTTCTTCCAAGTTTTAATATAGCTCCACCTTCTAATACAACCTTTTCATTTGCTATATCAAGTTTTCTAACAACTCTACCTTTACTTAAAACTTTTTTGTTTACAATCTTTCCTGTATTCTTATCTATTTCTTCTATCAACTTTCCTTTTTTATCAACTATCAAAGATTCAATCTTTACATATTCTTTTGCATAGAATTGACTAGCTGTTATTTCTCTATATTCTCCATCTTCTAGCCAAGATACTTTTACATTAATTTCACCAGCTGTATCACCCTTTGTTATCATCTTAAATGGATATTTATTATCTTTCATGTACATATCTTTTGTTACGATATAATTTTCACCTTTTGATACCTCAAGAGTTTCGTTACCTATTTCTATTGTTAAATCCTTGTTACTATCTATTTTAAACCATATTCTTCTACTATCTATTGGAACTATACTACCTATCCATTCTATCTTTCCTTTTGATACTCTATCTAACATAATACTTCCATGTTCATTTCTAACTGGCGCTAATACTGGTATATCATAAGCCAAGTTTTTATTATCGGCTTGTTTTATGAATGATGGTATATTCGAATCTACTTCATAATACCTTGTTGTTAAACCTCTTCCATTAGCTTTTGTAACAAAGTACTTTTCTTCTCCTCTTATTTCTTCTCCTAAGTCATTTATAATATATGCCTGAACCTTATATTTTGTATTTGGTTTTAATCTTGTTGCTGTAAGCTTATATTTCATTGATGTTTCATCTATTACAACATTTTGTTCTAAATTACTTTGTGATACATTTAATACTTTTTTACTTTCGCCAAAAGCACTGTAATACACACCTATTTTCTTTATCTTAGTATTAGTATAATCTTCTTTGTATAGTCCCTTAACCACTCCTTCTATCTTAGCCGTATTACTTGTTTTTTCTATTACATTACCTGTATTAACTTTTACTCTATTATATAATACTTCCCTTTCTTCCCAAACTGTTTCTGATGTTTCTACATCCTCCATTCTAGCAGTAATAATACAATTGTCAAGCACTTGCAAATTATAATTAAATGAATCTTTTCCTTTATGAACTAATCTTTCTTGTTGTTCATTTATTCTAACATACATTCTAACGTCACGTGCTTGTGATTTAAATGACACATTCACATACTCGCTAGTTCCTACACGTCTTAATATATTATTATTTACATCTATTGATATCAATTTATCAACTTCATTCTTATCTAAACCTTTTACCATATAACTTACTTCTCTATAATTTCCTTCTGTATCATAAACTTTAGCTCTAACTTGACCATTTGTATATCTTTTGAAATACACTGAACCAACCTCTTGTCCCCATATTGGGAATCTATAAATTGTACCATCATCTAAGACAACTTTACCAAGTCCTGATAATGTATCACGAGCACTAATTTTTATTTGCGCATATCCTAATGCTTTAGAACCAATTATTCCTATATCTGCTTCTGGAGCTAATGTATCTATTATCTTATATATTTTCTCTTCTCCCACTTTAACACTAGATCCTTTTATTGTATTTCCATTTCCTATCTTTGGTGTATTAGTTGTATTTATAACAACATTTGCGACATCTGCTATTTGTACATTGTTTATTTCTAGAACTCCATATTTAAATGTAGCATTTTCATTACTACTTCCCATTCCTCCACTTCCTATTCCTGCTCCAACTGCTGCTAATTTTTCATTCAAATAAACCTTCTTTGGATTTACATTTACAGTACCTCCATTTATAACAATCACACCAACATCTTCTCCTACTACCACTTTTTCTGTTGAATAAATTCCATAAGTTCCTATTACTGAAGATGTCACTGGTATTCCATCTACACCACTTGCATATAAGCTCAAAGATTTAGCTGTATTATTGTTTATTGTGAGCTTAGCATCTTTTGGCACTTCTATGCTAGGATACATCAGACAATATTCTGGATTTTGTATCTGATATCCTCCATATACAGATATATTACCATTTCCTTCTACACATATCTTAGCATCTACACCTTTTTCTACACTTATACCTGCACAACCATTCTTTGTTGAACCTATTATAATATCTTCTTCATTCTTAAATATCAACTTACAATCCTTAGTTATTCTATAGCCTTTCTTTGTAGTACTAGTTATTTCTGTATCTTTATTTATTTCTATGTAATCAGTTTCCAGTTCAAATTCTTGTCCATTTATGTTAACTCCTTCTACTGTATATGCACCGCCTGATCCAATCTTAGCACCTTTAGCTCTTTTTGATATTCCACCACAAGCCACTAAATGTCCACCAAGATTTTCTATTTTTCCTTTAACACTTCCTGAAGTTGCTATACCAACTACTGAGTACGCACCTCCACCTCCTATACCTGCTCCTGTTCCACAAGATGTTCCATTCTTTAATTCAATAGTTCCGCCATATGCTTCTACATTACCTGCAAGTATTTTTACGCTACCACAATTTTGTGCCTTTGCATCGCCAGCTTGATTATAATGTCCATATCCTCCTATACCAGCGCCACTTCCTCCTATAACTATATCTTTTTCTAAAATCATTCCATACCCAAATGCATATATTTTTGAATCCATTGTGCCTTGTATTTCTAATGTCGAATTTTCTGGAACCATTATACCAGGATAACTAATGGAATCCTTTTTATGACCTCCATAAATTGCTACATTACCTTTTCCTTTTTTGAATATCTTAACATTGACACCATCTTTTATTTGTATACCTGCCATTCCATCATCATTTGTTTTATATTCTTTATTTATTATTATATCTTCTTCATTTTCCAAGATTATAGTACAATCTCTATTTAACTTTATTCCTTTGTCAGTTGATTCTGATATGCGGATCAACGGAGCATTTAGTGGTTCGTCTTGCTCATCTGATTCGTCTGGTTTGTCTTGTTCGTCTTTATTTGGATCTATAATAATTTCTTGTTTTATGTCATCTATTTTATACTTAACAATTTCTTCTAAGTTATTCTTATCAATTACCCTTATTGTGTACTCTCTATTTTCATCAACTACAAATGTGGCTGTCTTTTCTACTACTGGGAATTTTTCAAACACAACCTTTTGTTCTTCTAGACAAATCATATAAAGTCCAGCTTCTGTAGACGCCTTAACTTCTATAGTAGCAGTGCCATCATTAGAAACTGTGTGACTAACCTTAACTTTTGGCAACTCTTCTTCTCTTACCATAGCATTTTGACCTGATGTACCATGTCTATTTGATCTATCGAATTTACCTCCACCACCTATATTAGCCCCAACACCTTTCATACCACTAGTTCTTGCATCAACATTTGCATCATTATATATTACTATATTATTTTTATTTCCTAAACCTGCTTCTGCTTTACCACTCCATGCACAAGCACCACCGCCTCCTATACCTGCTCCTGTTCCATATGCATCACTAGTTGCTTTTGATACTGCTACAACATTACCACTTCTAATTTCTATTCTACCAGAGCTTTGTCCATAAATACTTGCACCATAATTTGCATTTACAACACCGTATCCACCTATACCAGCTGCTGAACCATCTCCTGTTCCATAATCTGTAGTACCATTACCATAGACATATAATGTACCACTTCCTCCGCCTGGTTTCTCTTCAATTATTAATGTCGCACCTTCTGGAACTGATATTCCTGGATAATGTATGTAATTTGCAGTTGTTGTTCTATTACCACTTCCTACATATCCCCCATATATATGTACATCATTATCACCTATCAATATTTTTAATGTCGCACCTTCTGGAATTGATATTCCTGGATTTGGTGACATTTTACCTGTAGCACTATTTATATTTATTGAAATTTCTTCATAAAGCTTAAGTACTGTTTCAGTTTGATCATCTTTAGCTATTTCTATTCCTGAATGTATTTCTTTTACTCCATCTATAGGCTTTATTTCTATTTCTTCACCACCTATTACTATAGGCTGATCTCTATTTATAGTATATGCATCACTTACATTTCCCACTTGGTCTATTACATATAATTGACTCGCTGTTTCTGGTATCTCTAATAATACAGTTTCTTTTTGTCTTGTATTACCTGTAAATGTTTTTATATCACTTCCGTCTGGAGTTGTTCTAATACTTTTTAATCCAGAACTTGAATCTATAGCTTCTAATTTCCATATATCATTTTTTAACGTTTTAGACAAGGATAAAATTTGTGGTTTATCTTCATCTAAATTTATCCTTATAGAATTTTGTGCACCATCAACTATCAATACTGTACCAGTTCCTTTTACTACTGAAAAATCTATTGTTTCTTGTTGAATACTATTTGCAAAGTTTCTTATTATAGTACCATCTTCATATGTCAATTTTGAAAGTCCTGTTTCTTCGTCTATAACAATTAATCTCCAATCAGTTGTATTATCTCCTCTTGGCATACAAGATATAACATTTGGACCATTTTCGTCTACTTTTATTGTTGTAAAATTACCAAGTCTATCATATATCTTTATATCATTTCCATCAGTAGAAATTTTCCCTCTATATGTACTTAGTTCTGGATATCCTTCATCTTTAAAACTGTATATAAGTGTCTCATCTGTAGGTTTAACTATTCTATCAATTCCCGAAGCATCACTAATTGCTATTGTATAATCATCTCTATTTTGTTCATACTGAACTTTGTCTACTAATTGTGGGCCTTCTTCATCTATATAATCACTTGAAAAATCAACTTGAACAAAATTACCTACTCTATCCCATATAACTACCTCACTTGTATTTTCATTTACTGGATACGAATCATCTATAGAAGTTGTATATTCATCAAATTTCTTTACTAATCCTCCATCTTTGTAAGTTATTTTATCTATACCACTTTCTAAATCTTTAGCTCTCAAATAAACTTTACGCTTTAATTCACTTTTCATATATTTTGTAACAATTGGCACATCATTTTCTTCATAATCTAATAATACTATTACATATTTTCCATTTTGGTCATATAATTTAACCTTAACTGTTCCATCACGTGCTAAATCAAATGCACTATCTACGCTACTTTTATTTACTTCACTAATCAATGTATCATCTAAATATGTTATTCTGCTAATCTTTCCGCTATCTATACTTGCTACTAACGAAATTTTATCGCCATCTATATTTTTATACGCATTATCTATGTTGACCTTTATAGTAGAAAAGTCTAATGTTGACACATTATTTTCACAATCATACAAGTATAACTTATCTACGTTATCTTCTATGCAATATTCAAATGTAGCTTTACGTTCTTGATTCTTAAATGAAAATTTGACATTCCCAGAATAATCCTTAACACATTTTAATCCGCTATCATTATCTTCTATACATGCAACAATAGTATTTTGTTTTATGTTCTTGTACGCCCACAAAACTTCAGGAGCATCTTTATCAAAATCGTAAGCTTTAAAATTACCTGCCATATCGTATACTTTAATACCTGATATATTAAGACTTCTATCTATCGAATATGAAAACTCTTTTGGCTCATTTTCATATTTATAAATTAAATTGTCATTATTTTTATTTGTTATTTTCCATAAACCAAGTGCATCATTAGCTGCATTGACTACAAAACAATTTTCTTTATAATCAACATCTATTTCTATTTCACTACTTTGAGTTATAGTTGTTGGAATATTAACTATAGTTGTATTAGAAACTGCACTCTTTAAAATTACACTAGTCTTATCTGTTGAGAACACGTATGTACCACATCTTTCATACTTATCAGCTTTAACAATTTCATTACCACTTAGATCTGTTATTTGCCATATACCACTTGGGCATTCCGCTGTTATGGCTATCTTATTGTTATTGTTTCTGTATACATGAATTGCATTTGGTGAACTTTTATCTCTATCTAAACTAACAGTTATAGGATATTGACTATTGTCAGTATTTATTGTTACTTGACTTATTCCGCCTCCCGATGCCTGTATAGATTCATATATATAATTTTGATCTGTATAAGTTTTTGTTTCACTTCCAAACTCTATCCGTTCTATTTTTCCTTCTTCCTCTATTGCTGCTAATGATAAAACGTACCCATCAAGATTAGTGCTAGCATTTAATACATTAAGACTTATTTCATCAATCTTAATGATTTCGTATTTATTGTTAGTATTCCACACTTTAAAAGACGTTTCATTATCTTTTAACTGATATTTTATGGTAAGAGGCGTGATTTGGCCACCTTTAGTGTCATCAATATCTAAATCTATATCAAGCTCAACATCACCATCTAAGTTAGTGACCTTTGATATACCATACTCAGCATCCTCCACTTGACATACTATGTAATTTTTGTATGTATTTTTATAACTCCAATTTATTCTGATACTAGTTGCTGCTATAACCCTAAAAGCAATAATAGCACTAAATACCAGAAAAAGTATACCTACACTTATTACAAACCTCCTCGATACTTTCCTTTCAATATGATCAGCCATTTTACATAGCCTCCTCCCTTATTTGTAACTATTTACATGGTATACATAATATATATCATTTAGAATTGTTTTCTTTTATGAAAATCATAGCTAATCCTTTTATATAAACTTCTATCGTCATCTAAATAAAAAACTTTAGCAAAATATAGAAAATATTTTCTACATTCTGCTAAAGTGTATAAAAAATTTCACTCTAGGTAAAGTCAATACGAGCTTGCGAGTATTGCTGCGCCGGATTTGTGTACCCGGCAGGGTACAACTTACCATTCAAATCCGTGTGCATCC
>JBGUYI010000145.1:0-15780 GCA_045118635.1 Acetivibrionales bacterium | reverse complement strand
GCCATAAATTAATCACTCCTTTACTTGTTACTCTATCATCCCATTGATCGATCATTTTTTTTGGGGAAATTATTTGACTTTTCAGGATCTTTTTTATATAAAACATTTACTTGTGTACTATTTATATTTTTAACACTCGATTTCCCTGTATTATTTAACTGATTAAGCGATTTTCTCAATGTTTCTATACTACTATGAGAACTTTCTTTAGAAACATGCTCACTACTTTCTTTATCAATACTTTCAGCACTAAAAAATGTCTCACTGTCACTTACATCATTCATTGATTTTGCTTTATTCTCTTTAATAAGATTTTCACTAGATTCACTTATACTACTACGAGACCTTTCTTTAGAAACATGCTCCTTCCAATCTTCTATATCAAGATCCCAACCTTCATCAGCACTAAGATATGTCTCACTGTCACTTACATCATTTATACTACTTAGATCATTCAGTGACTTTGATCTCTGTATAGTGTTATTTTCTAAATTCCCTATTCCACTTAAATTAGGTTCTGAAACTGACCTCGAAATTTTAGGCTCATTATACTCATTTCCGTCAATATCTACTACTTTTCCAGGATCTTCAGTCAAATGAAGTCCTTTCTTTGAGTTGTTCTCCTTAAAACTTACCTCTTTCTTTGGTTGTTCAGCCTCTCCTCTTGCTGATAAATTATCCACTGATCTTATTCTATTAATATCTTTACCTTCTGATAAATTTTGACTTAATCCTTCCATTTCCCTACCTATTCCTTTTAATTCTTTATCTTCGTTAACTTCACTTAATTCACTACTTCTTCTTTCCATATTTCCATTATCAGGAGGCGTAAATTTTTTTACTATCTTTTTCATATTTCCTCTCGCCCACCATTTTCCAATCCTATTTGCACATTTTATAGCATCTTTAATTTCTTTCTGTTCATTTTTATCTGTTACAATCTCTCCATTTTTTGATACATTTCTAGATCTAAAGAAACGCCTATCTTCCTGCGATACCTTATCTAAAACATCAACCATACGCCCTAATGCATTACTTTTTTGTTTTAATCCTTTTTGTACGTCATCATAGTTATATTCGTTAGCTTTTACTGGTTTCTTTATTTTTATTTTTCTCTCTTGAGTAGGTTCTAAATTTCGAATTTTATCATAAACTTCTTCATCTTTTTTATTTAAAAAACTTTGTGCTTGTTCTTCACTCAATTTATAAGTTGTCGCTTTTTTATCTTTGCTTATTAGTTGAACTGTAAAAGTCCCTCTATCATAAATAGCATTAATACTCTTTATACCTGCTGATTCTAGTTCTAAATCTCCACCTAATGCATCTCTAAATAATTTTGCTAATTCTAATCCTTCGCTTTGTTTATCTATTTCACCCTTTTTTCGTAAACATTTTCTCTGCCATTTATTATATTCCCTATTTTCCTTATTATATTTTTTATTATATTCTTTATTCTCTTTCTTATTATTGGTAAAATCTATTCCTTTGAGAACGTTAACCTGCACTGGATCAGTTTTATCATTTGAATCATCAAATATGCCTTTCCCTCCGCTATTATTATCTAAAAGAATATTAATATCAGGCCCATCATTAACTCCTGCTTGAAATTCTACAGGGGGCTCTTCTAACCTCACGGGAATAACAGGAACGCCATTTAGCATTTCTGTTGGAGCTTCTAATTGATTTTCTGGTGAATTTTTTTGTGGATCTTCTGGTAAATTTTCTGGTTGAGCTTCCAATGGATTTTCTGGTGGATTTGGTTGATTATCATCCTCTAAACTCACGGAAATATCAGGACTATCATTTTCCTTTTCTAAGCTAGAATCATCATTTGTTATTACTTCCTCACCAGCATTTACTATTCTTTCTTTTGGTAAAAGATCCTTTATCTTTTCATATTTCTCTTGCAATTTTATATATTTACTACCTTCCTTCAATATTTCTTTTTCATTATTTTTTATAATTCTTAATATTTCACCAGCTTTTGCCTTTAATAGCTTTTCATCTTCTAATAAATTTTTAAAATCATCTTCATTATATCTTTTAAAAAAACTGTTTATATCACCTAAAATATCTTCTTTATTTGATAGCTTTCCATGTATAACGTTTGCTACGGAAGTAATATCTTGTATTTTGAGGTTCTCTTTATAACCTGCTTCTGCCATAATTATTCCTCCCTCCTATTATTTTTGAATTTTATAACAATAATCATCAATCACTTTAATTTTGTTTTTTTCATATTTCCTATTCTTCAAAAAACCTGTACTCATTGCATTAACTCTTTTTAATAATTTTTTAACATTTTCTTTTTGATGCGAATTAATTTCTTGCCCTTTTATCTTTATATTTTTATCCTTGTCAATTTTCATATCTTTCAAAACAATCAACATATTTTTTAGTCCAATATTGTAATAATCCAAAACCTTTGTTACTTTTTCAAGATTTCCTTTTTTAGCTTTTAACACTTCTGTCATCTTTTTTGGTTTTGCTTCAAATTCATTTCCCAATTCAAAGCTTGACCATTTATCCTCTTTTATTTTAAAACATCTTAATTTGCCTTTTTCTTTAGCTTGTAATATATATGCATGTTCTATTGAAGAAAATATAACACAAATACTTTTTACCAATCCTTCTTTTGCATCTTTATCTTTTCTAATAAAATGTTTTGCTATTTCTATCGCAATTATCTGGTTAAACACCTTTTGCAACTCATCCGCTCCCTTTTTAAAATATGGATTACTAGCAAAGCATTCCTTTTCATAATCATTTATCGGCTTATATAAACATTTTCCTTCTATACCTATTACAACTGGCATACTATTTACAACCATCATTTCTGCCAATCCTCTTACTGTGCGTATACGTCTAATTCTCTCTCTTGTATCTCTTTTTGCCCTTTTTGTTGATATATCTTTTGATTTATTCTCTTCATGTGATTCCAGCGGTGATTCTTCCTCTGATCCCTCTTCTGATTCTTCATGCGATTCTGGCTCTATCTCTTCCTCTGATTCTTCATCTTCCATTATTTCCGGCGGTAACTCTTCTTCTGATTCTTCCTCTTCTATTATTTCCGGCGGTAATTCTTCTTCTGATTCTTCCTCTGATTCCTCATGCGATTCTGGCTCTGTCTCTTCTTCTTCGTCTTCCTCTATTTCTGGCGGTAATTCTTCTTCTGATCCCTCTTCTAGTTCTTCATGCGATTCTGGCTCTGTCTCTTCTTCTTCGTCTTCCTCTATTTCTGGCGGTGATTCTTCCTCTGATTCCTCTTCTAATTCTTCATGTGATTCTGGCTCTATCTCTTCTTCTGATTTGGAATCTTTTTTAAACTTTTCTTGTAACCAATATTTAAAATATTCAATTATCACCTTTAAAATATCAATTATTTTTTTCTTAATAGAAATATCCGAATTAATAATCTCTTTTATTGAATCTCCAAGAGGCTCTATTTCATAATATTCTTCTTCTTCCTCCTCCTCGTCATATTCCTCTTCTTGTGAATTATCATACCCATCCTCGTCATATGTCGTTATTTCTTTTTCTTGCTCTTCTTGTTTATTTGATTCTATTAAATCAGTATTTTGACTTGCTATACTTTGAGCTATACCTTCTGGATCTAATTTATCTACATTGTGTGAAAACTCTTCACCAATCTTGTCCAATCTATCAAAAAGACTATTTTTATTTAATTCATCTTCGCTAGACAATTTGCTTTCTAGAATAAGCTTACGAATCTCATCGCCTAATCCATTGGACTCATCGATAAATTGATTCAATTCATTTATGTATTCTTCCAATGAGTCGGGGGAATCATCAGTTTTAACAGATAACTCATCTTCTACTACTTCAGGTGAATCGACAAAATCTTTTTCTTCATCTTTGGATTCATCTTGCAAAATATGTTTATCTCCCATATACAAACTTCCCCTCCCCCCTGATTTATGTTTTTGGAGCTATATTGATACTATAATGAGAATATCCTTCTCTGAAAACTAAAATTTTAGCTCAAGTTTTTCCCTTTACTCTCAAACTGCCTAGCCATGTCTTTAACAAATCCTTTTTTGTAATTTCCAATCGCTGAGCTTGTTATATTTTCTTTATTTCTTCCTTCAATTTCTTTTTCTATATCTGTAATCTTCACTCTCTTTTTTACATCTTTTATTGATCCTCCGTATAATTTTTCAAAACCTTCAATATTTGTTCTGTCTCTTATCTCACTACATTTAACTTCATTACTTTCAATACTTACTTTTTTTTCAGAAATGCTCGCATTTTCCTTTTCAATTTGCACTGTCAAATCATTTCCATTTATTATTATATTAATTTTTTTTGCTCCTTTTGCATCATCACCTAATGCTCCAATAATTTGACTTATTCTTTCTTCCTGCTTATTTTTGTTGTTTTTGTTACTAAGATCTGTAATTATATCACCAAGCTCACCTTTAGCGTCACTTTTCTTCTCACTTTTATTAATCTCAACATTTGTTGGTTGTTGTGGTAGTGGTACATTCCCCACAACTGGTGTTTGTGGCGGCAGTGGTGGTATATTACCTGATGCTACTGTTGCTGCTGGTCCATTACCTGCTACTGATGGTGCTGCTGGTGGTGTTGGTTGTGACGGTTGTGTAATAGCATCTTCAGCTGGTAGTTCTTGTTGATTGTTTTCATTTAATTTAGGTATACTATTTTCTATTGAACCCTTTTTGCTATTATTTATATCTTCTATTGAGCTATTTTCACTATTATTGCCATAACTACTTATATTTTCTATTGAGCTATTTCCAATGTTTATATCATAATTACTTATATTTTCTGTTAAGTTATTTTCGCTTTCTTTTAAGTCCATTATTGTTACATCATTTTTTTGCCGCATCTCATCTAATAAATCATTTTTTCTGTCAATCTTCATTTTCTCAGTTAATTCTTTTAAGCTTTCCAACGCTTTTGGAGACATACCATAAATTACACTTGCTATATTTACCCCATCTTTATTTAGAGTATTATTAATCACTTTTTCTAATACATTATCTATATTTACCAATTGTTCTAATTTGTTTTTAACATTAAATCCATTTTTATTATGTTCTTTATAGTTTTCTATAATCTCATTTGTAAGTTTCACTCTCTTTTCCATTAGTTCTTTTACGCTATATCTTTCATACTTATTTTGATCTAGCTTAACACTGGTTTTATTCATAATTTTATCATTATCATTTTTTAATTCAGCAAATACAACCTTGTCCTTTTCTTTATTAGGTTTGATTATATTTTGATTCAAATAATCAAGCATAGCATCTCTTGTCTTCATATTTCTATCTTCTACATTGAATAAAGCACGTGCTAACAAAGAATAATCCTTTCCTTGATGTAACTGAGGTTTACCCACGCCGTCTGGTATGTATTTAGTTGCAACATTATCCTTTAATCCTTTAGTCCTAGTTGCATAATGAAATATTTCATCCATTTTATTTTGCAAATCGTTTATTTCTCCACCATCTATTTTAACATTTTCTCTTTGCTTTGCTAACACTCCCATTACTATTTTCAACGATTTTTTATTTAGCTCTTTATAATTTACATTTTCTAATGCATCACTTAAATGTCTTACTTCATCTTTGTCTAAGTTATTCATAAATTCTTTAAATGATTTTGCATTTATTCCTTTAGTCTTACCTTCTTTTATCTTTTCTGCAACCGCTCCCATAAATATTTGTTTATTGTTATCTAAACCACCTTTTATTTCTTCATTCATATACTTTTTATTTGTATTTGCTATGCTTTTCATTCTAATCAATTGTTCTAAATTAAGATCCTTATAATCATTAACATCATTTCTACTTGCCATTTTGCTCAACAATTCAGTATTAATGATATTAACCTTCCTTTTTGCTCTAGATAATTCAGGATTTTCACTGTTGTTTTCTAAAATACCATCTGCATTATTATTTCTATTAAAAAATTTAGATAACTTATCAATTCTCTTTTCCCTTTTCTTTAATATTTCTTTGAAAGTCATCTTTTGATATCTTTCCATTATTTTTGTATTGCTATGTTTTTCTTTTTTTATTTCACCCTCGTTTTGCTTAATGTCAGCACCATCTTCTAATCGTTTTTTGGCTTCCTCCCTTGCTTTTTTATCTGCACTTTTTCCTTTTCGTACATCGTCTATTTTTTTAGCGCCTTTATAAATTCCATAACTTGGTATGCCAACTGCTGCAACTGGTACCCCTACACCTATAGCTACTCCCGCTGCACCTATCCCTAATGGAACCCATACTGGAGATGTAACAGATAAGACGATTTTTTTGTGATGCATTGGATGTCTTACCACATCATAAGCACCTTTAAGTGGTCTAACAACTAGTCTATCTGCTATATTAGGGGCTGACCATATTAAACTTCTCCTTAGTACCTTTTTTATATCGTCATTTTTTATATTTGTAAAATTATCTGATTTCAAAAAATCTTTTATATTAAGATTATTTTTTACTAAATCGTGTATTTCTTTATTAAGTCCATTTATTTTTTCTACATCTTCTGGTTTTAAAGGATCATTTTTCAGCGTTTCATTAATTTCTTCTACACACTTAGTTATTCTTGTATTAATTTGTTCTTTCGTATTCTTCTTCTTAATTGAAAATTTTGATTTTGAGCTATTTTGGCTATCTTCACTTATATCATCATCACTTGTATCACTTATTTCTGATTCTGACAAACTAACATTAGATGAACTTACATCCCTACTTATTTCACTATTTTCTTGCTTCGTCACTTCTTCTTGGTTACCGTTGTCACTTATCTCACTACTTTGCTCTACCTCAACATTCTCTTTATTTTCTTCTTTTTGTGTATTTGAATACTCATTCAATATACCTTTTGCAATATCCGATACGTCTAATTCTTCATCACTACTATATAATGAGCTACCATCTTCATTTTTTTTATCTAATTCTAAACCATTTGAATCAAATTCTAAAACATTATTATTATCATTTTCTTTATTCCATCCTTCATTCTTATTATTTTTTAATTCATCCTCTGCCATTTTGTTCCCCTCCTCTATATTTTCATTTGTATTTCTTTGTTATTCATTTCGTTTGTATCTTTTGCTTTTGTCTTTCTCTATCCCGTTTGGCATCCATTCTTCGTATACTTTCTTTATATAAGTCTATTTCTTCTTTTATGAGTTCTGCATAAGCTTTACTCAATCCACCTTTCTCTATTTCATATTCTTTTTTTGCAATTTCCATTTTCTTTTCAGCTAATTCTAAATCCTTTTCTTTTTCTTCCAATTTTGTCTTATGTATTTTCAATAATTCATCATTTTTTGTATCTTTTAATTCATTCATTAATTTTTCTTCAAATGTCTTTAATCCTACATCTTTTTTCTTTCTTTCAAGACTTTCTAGCATTTTAAGATCTTTTTTTACATTTTCATATTCTTTAAGCTTACTAAAAAAATCCTCTTCACACTTTATATACTTTATACGAGCCTTTCCTAAATTTTCTTCAACTTCTCTTAAACGTTTTTCATTTCTTTCCAACACCTGATCATTTTTTTTATCAATTATCTTATCACTTTGTTGTATTAATTTTAGTTGTGCTTCATATAACTTTAGCAGTTTACTTTCTATGTCTATTTCTCCTTTTTCTTTTGGCTGTTGTATTTTATGTGATTGTTTTTCAATTTTGAGTTTGAGTTTAGCAACTTTTAAATCCTTTTCATATTTTTCCAATGTAACTTCTTTAAATTTTTCTTCTAATGACTTTTCTAAATCCTTTTCATGTTTCACTAGATTGCCTTTTCTTTTCAAACTTATCAACATTTCATAATCTTTTTTTGCTTCCATATACTTTTCTTTCGCTATAAGCACCTCTTTTTTAGCTTTCTCAATTGGATTTTCTTCAATAGATTTGTTATTAAGCTCATCTTTTTTATGCCACATTTCAATTACTTCCCTAACATCCTTAGAAATTTTAGCAGTGACATTAACAGCAACTTTAGCAAAGACTTTAAACCAATTTTTTTTCTTTTTTATATCACTATTAACAATTTTTTCTTCTACTAATGTAAAATCACTATCACTATATTCTAGGTTCTCTTCTTGCACTATAGTTGCACTACTATCACTATCATAATATTCTTCACTATCTTCTTTCTCACTTCCTCCCATCATTTTTATCACCTCTTAATCCATAACTTTATACTTCTATCTTTTCCTTTGTTACAAACTTTCTTTTAGATAAATTCATAGCCTTTTCATTGCCTATTTTGCTCAAACACTTTTTGGCAACATTGTGACAGTTGTTTTCTATAGCACATTTATATACACTTTTATAACTGAAATTAGGAATTCTATCTCCCACGCACTCTAATATTTTTATTGCTACATCTTCATTTTTTCTCTCTAATAATGTATTAACAGCACTTTCCCAAACTTTAACCAATTTTGTATTAGGTTTATTTTGTTCATTTTCTAAACAAAACAAAATAGCATCATCAAACTCTTGTGCTAAAGCTACTTCTATGCCTTTAACCATCTCTGGTAAATTCATTTCGTAAACTCTTCTATATAAATGTTTAAACATATCTAATTTTTTGTCTTGTGGAATTTCTTTGTTTTTGGCATCTAGTATTATTTTAAATGCATTACCTTGATTTATTAATTTATAAAATCCTATATGTTCTAAAAGACAATCAATAAATTTTATATTATCTATTCTTATATATATTTCGACTAATTCCTTTATAAATAAAGCATCTTTTGACAAATCTTTTCCTTGTTCTAATAATTTTTTCCAAAAAAAGTTAAACATCTCTTGATTGTTTTTATCAGTTGACATTTTTATTGCTTCTTTTATAGCAACATTATTATATATAAACTGTTGTTTATTGCTTTCCCAAAATTCTGATAAATTTCTCATCGCCTTATTTGTAAGCTTCGCTAATAATAATTCCGCATCCTTCTCATCTCTTGTCTTAGCCACTTCATTTTTCCTTTTCATCTCTTACCTTACCTCCTTAAAAATAATCCTTCAAAAAAACTCCCTACATACTATTTCTCCATACCCATCCCTAAATCCTTCTTTTTGATTAAAAAAATATGTGAATTAAACTAAAAGCATTTAAAATGGCTGTTGACATGCTCTAAATATTGTTGTAATATTATGCTTGAAAGGACCACTAAAAGTTAGGTGATAAGGAAATGAGAAGTGTTGAAATACAAAATAGAAGTGCTCGGCATAATTATTCTATTGAAGATACCCTTGAAGCTGGTTTGGTGTTGTATGGTACCGAAGTTAAATCTATAAGGCAGGGTAAGGCTAACTTAAAAGATAGTTACGCTGTCATAAAAGATGGTGAAATATACATTGTTGGTATGCATATTAGCCCTTACGATAAAGGAAATATTTTCAACAAAGACCCTTTGCGTGATAAGAAACTTTTGTTACACAAGAAGGAAATTAATAAGTTACTAGGTATTGTTCAGCAAAAGGGATTATCTTTAATTCCTCTGAAAGTATATTTTGTAAGAGGAAAGGTTAAACTACAATTGGCTATTGCTCGTGGTAAAAAACTTTACGATAAAAGAGATGATTTAAAAGCTCGTGATGCTAAAAGAGAAATAGACAGAAGACTAAAAGAAAATTTTAAATAATTCATGGGGGCGTAAAGGTTTCGACGGGATTATTGAAGTATGAGTAGCGAGTAGAGGATTCTCGTTGGCCTCTTAAAAAAACGGGAACTTAAAATTAAATGCTAATAATAATAATGAATTAGTATATCAAGCAGCTTAGATTCTGCTTGCATCGGTCTTTTGTAACCTGTTATCAAGATGTACCGATGACCAAAATTAACAGGCCTTGTGTTTTGGTAGGTTAAAAACTCCAACGAATTAATCAATGCTTTGAGATTAATTCGAACCTCATCAAGCTACTAAGATATGTTTTTTGCCTATATTATTTATATCTTAGGAATTTTTTAAATGTAGGCTACACTCGTAGAAGCTTATGTGGATGTAGTTTCGGACAGGGGTTCGACTCCCCTCGCCTCCACCACATATAAAATATGTACTAAAAAGTCCACTTGACGAAAGTGGGCTTTTTAATTATTTTGGAATAAAAAGCAAAAAAGGAGAATTAGAAGACATAATAGAAAGGGGGCTTTTCATTGAGTAATGATAAATTAACAACTTGGGAAGATTTTAGAAAAGAATTTTTTAGTAAGGAGGATTTAGCTATTAGTGATTTTTAATGTATGTTAATTAGAGAATTGACAAGTGCTAGACGCAAGAAAGGTCTTACGCAAAAACAACTAAAAGAAAAAAGCGGTGTTAAACAGCCTATAATAGCAAGAATGGAAAAAGGTACTACTACTCCACAATTAGAAACTTTTTTAAAACTTTTGTTGGCTTTAGGAAAAACTCTAGAAATTAAGGATTTAGACAAAATAGAAAAATAATATATTGCACATACTCCATAACTGTTATGGAGTATTATGTTTTTAAATTCATTTTTTGCTATTCTAAATATCTCATTCCATTAATAGTATATAATATACTAAAGTGAAGGAGAGATTTTTTTATGAAAGAAATTGCTGAGAAAATAAGAGACAATTTCAATATTGATGTGTCTAACATATCACCTTTTAGAGACAATTACATAATTTACAGTAATTCTAAAAAAATATTACTTAAGAAAGTTCTTATGTCTCCTGAACGAATATGTTTTATACATAATGCCAAAAAACATCTTATGAAAAATAATTTTCAGTGTCTAGATGAATACTTATTGAGCAAAAATGATGAGCCATACATAAAAATAAATAATACTTTATATACTCTAACACCAATTATTGATGGTATTGAAATAAATTTTGAAAAATCTGATGATGTGATTAATTCTTCATACCTTTTAGCTAATTTTCATAAATGTTCTAGAGGATTTTTTTTGCCAGAAAACACATTCGTCAAAGATGAATTGGGGAAACTTCCTAGTGTCTATAAAAAAAGATTGAATGAAATAAAAAAAGTTAAAAAAATTGCGTCTTCAACTAAAACTAAATTTGATTATTTACTTCTAGAATATATAGATTATTTTTTTAATCTTGGTACTAAAGTTATAGACAAACTAGAAAAATCTAATTACATGGATCTTGTTCATAAAACTAAAAAAGAAGGTTCATTTTGTCATCATGAATTTACTCACAATAATATTATAAACAATAATGGAATTTATTTTCTCATAAATTTTGAATTCTGCTGCTACGAATTAAAAATTTATGATCTTTGTAATCTTATAAAAAGAAAACTTAGAAAATGTAATTGGGATATAAAAGAAGCTAAAAAAATTTTAGACTTTTATCAAGAAAAAATACCTTTATCAAATGATGAATTTTATATCATGAAACTTATGATTATGTTTCCACAAAAATTTTGGAGAGTTATTAACTCATACTATAACAGTAAAAAAAATTTATCAGAGAAAATATATATTACAAAACTTAATAATGTTATAAATGAAATAACACCTATTGAGGATTTTTTGGAAAAATATGATACTCTATACTTGTATCACTAATATGTAAACATGAATAAAATATAACATGATCTTATTAAAACCTTGGTGACTATTATGCAAACTATAAATATTGGTGATATTGTAGCAAGAAAATCTTATGGATCTGATATATTATTTAAAGTTGTGGCTAAAGAGGAAATTGAAAATAAAACAAATTATCTATTAAAAGGAATTTGTTACAGATTAGAAGCTGATGCTTTAGAAAATGACCTTGTTTTACAATCTAGCGAAAGAGTAAGTGAATATACAAGAAGTACTCTAGTACAAGCTAAAAATTGCTTTCGATTTAATAACAAAAGAAAACGAAGATCTGTTACTAAAACAAGACAAAATTTTATAACCAATTGCAAAATTCTACACGTGGATGGTGATGAATCCTATCTTAAGCTTTGCTTAGAACAATACAAAAAAAACAACATGAATGCAGTTGGAGTCTTTGTGCCTGAAAAGGATCAACCAAACGAAATTTTACGACTTCTTAAAAAACACAAACCAGATATACTAGTATTGACAGGTCATGATGGAGTCATAAAGTCTAAAAATGGCTACAAAGACTTGTCAAACTACAGAACTTCTAAATATTTTATTGACGCTGTAAAAGTTGCGCGGGAATATGAAAAAAATATGGACGATTTGGTTATATTTGCTGGTGCCTGCCAATCTATGTACATAAACATAATAAAAGCGGGTGCTAATTTTGCAAGCTCTCCTTTTCGTGTGTTAATTCATGCCTTAGATCCTGTATTTATATGCAAGTTAATCGCAACATCTAGCGTTGATAAAATAATCTCACCAGAAGAAATTGTAAATGCTACAATAACAGGCCAAAAGGGTATAGGTGGTATCCAAACTAGAGGAAAAAAACGCTACGGATATCCAACAGATAGCTTTTCGCCTTCTTTTAACTAAATAAGCACTGGAATAACGGGGACCTCCCCCCCTGTATATTCCCTAAAAAATGATACTACTCTAATCTAGCACTTTCTCTCCTACTTTTTCCCCTTGCTTAACTATTGTCTCTACACCTTCACTCGAATTTTCAATAATCTTTTTATCTATATTAACTGTGTCTTTCTTTAAAAGAACTACTATTGTCGATCCCCCAAACTCAAAATACCCCTTTTCTTGGCCTCTCTCTACTTTGTTGTGTTTAAAATTTTTTATTCTCCCTACACACAAAGCCCCTACTTCCATTTGAACAACCTTACCAAAATTTTGGGTCTCTATTACTTCCCATTCTCTGCTATTTTGCGCATAAACTTTATATCTTTTATATGATATCGGGTTTACAGTATGTAAAACTCCCTTTATTTTCTTAGATTCTTTGACTACTCCACCATCTACATATATATATCTATGGTAATCATCTACACATAATCTAAAAACTAAACATTCTCCTTCTTCATACTCTTTTGATAACTTTTCATCTTGCAATAATTCTTGCATTGTATACACACTATTCTTTATATTAAGTTTTAAATCTTTTGTTATCTTATATCTTGATACCCTAGAATCTGCTGGTGATATCAAAATACTAGAATCATATATTATCTTCCTTTTCCCTTCTTTTATTTTCCTAATAAAAAAATCATTGAAACTTCTATATTCATTTACCTCGTATTCATCCATATTTATATTATTTTTCTTAATAAATCTATTTATTTGCCACTTTGATAAAAAACTATTCATATAGAAACCTACAATAGTTGAAAAGATAGGCTTAGTAAGAATCTTCAAAAAAAATCTGCCCACAAGTGTATTATATAAAAATCTTAAACCAATATTAGGTCCACTTGAACTTTTATACTCATTTTTGCTCTTGTCATAAATTCTGTTTGCCATATAGTCTACACTCCACTTCTCTTTGTTTCCTTTATTACAAAAACTCCGCATATATTTTACACCCAAATTATAACATTGTCACTATCATTTTTGGGCTAATTTTCATAAAAAAATATGATGTTTTTTGTTGTATATTATATATGTTTTTGGCAAGATATGTTTTTCACCTATGATATAATTTGGAGTACAATATTTTTTGACTTGAAAATATTTCGTTATTTTTAGAAAAAAGGATTTGAATTTATGAATTTTGATATAAAAAAAACGCTATTATACTCAGACACAACCATATCAGACATTTTTATATCTGACTATTTACCAAACTTAGATGGTAACAGTTTAAAGGTATATATTTATTGTGCCTTTCTTGCTAAAGATAAAAAATCTATTGAATTTTGTGATTTAGCAAAAAAACTTGGTATAGCTGAAAATAAAATACGGGAATATTTGAATAACCTGCAATCTTTTGGACTTATTATACAAGGTGAAAATTCCGTTGTATTCAATGATTTAAAAGAACGTACTGTTCTAGCAAATTACAAGCTAAGGCAATCTTCTGACCCTGATAAATGTCTTTTATCAGCCATAAACAAAAAAAGAAATAAAGTAATTAAGAGTATCAACAATAAATTTTTTCAAGGTGTAATGTCTCCATCTTGGTATACTGATATAGACTCTTGGTTTGAGGAATTCAGATTTGAAGATGATGCTATGTATATGTTATTTCAACATTGTCATGATAGAGGAACACTACAAAGAAATTATGTACTAAAAGTTGCTCAAACTTGGCACAACAAAGGGATAACTACTTCTTTGGATGTAGAAAATTATTATGAAGAATACCAAAGAATGAAAAATGTTGGATATAAAATTAAAAAGAAAATGAACAGAAAGACACCTTTTACTGAGTATGATGACAAATTAGTAGAGAAGTGGATTTTTGAATATAAATACGATTTTGATATTATTGATATTGCATTACAAAAAACTACTGGTACATTTAACCCCAGCCTAAATTACATTGATTCTATACTAAAAAGTTGGTATGAGGCTGGCCTTAAAACTAAGGACGAGATTTTATCTCATAGTAATTCTTTTAAAGAAAAATATAAAAATAAATCGAAAAAGTCTTCTACTGATTCTTTTGTTGCTTATAAAGATTTTGACCAAAGAAAATATTCAGACTCTCAGTTTGAATCTTTCTATCGTCGTTTTGATAATAATTCTAAATAAAGGAGGGAACCTAATTGCCAGACATATATAACTTAATTAAATTAGAATATGAGAAAAAGAGACTTGATAACTATCGTAAACAGCAAAAACGTTTGAGCTTTGTTTATTCTAAGGTTCCTGAAATTGAGGCCATTGATTATAAAATAAAAAAAGCTGGTGTTAAATATAACCTGAGTATTTTAAACAATAATAACATAAATATTTCTGAGCTTAAAACTTTTATATCTGCATTAGAAAATAAGAAAAAAAATCTGCTTATATCTAACGGATTTACGAGTGATTTTTTAGACCTACAATATGATTGTTTGGAATGCCATGATACAGGAATATCAAAAGATGGTTTTTCTATGTGCCCTTGTTTTAGGCAACAACTAATAAATTACACATTTGGTCAATCCAACTTATCCATTGTAAGAGAAGAAAATTTTAGTACCTTTAATGAGCTTTATTACTCAGATGAGATTGATGCAACAAAAAATATATCACCTAGACAAAATATATTGAATATAAAAAAAATCGCTACAAATTTTATTCAAAATTTTGATTGTAAAGAAACCAAAAATTTGTTGTTTACTGGGAACACTGGAGTTGGCAAAACCTTTATGTTAAATTGTATAGCGTATGAATTATTGAATATGAACAAAATTGTACTTTATAAAACTGCTTTTGAACTTTTTGACACTATGAATAGATACAAACTTAATATGTGTTCTAACTTATGTGATTACAATCAAATTTTTGATGTCGATTTACTAATAATAGATGATCTAGGTTCTGAACCTCAGAGTGCTTCTAAACATTCTGAAATGTTAAATATATTAAATAAAAGACAGTTAAAGAATTTAAAAACAGTTATCTCTACCAATTTTAACTTAAACAAAATTTATCAAGATTATAGAGAGCGTATATTTTCAAGGATTATCGGAAATTTTGAAATACTAGAATTATTCGGGCATGATATTAGAACAATAAAGAAAGAAAAAGCTTAAGCTAGACTCAAGCTTTTTCTTTACTAGATATTAATACATAATCTCCTACTGATGTCAATACGAGCTTGCGAGTATTGCTGCGCCGGATTTGTGTACCCGGCAGGGTACAACTTACCATTCAAATCCGTGTGCATCCTAA
>JBGUYI010000144.1:0-9399 GCA_045118635.1 Acetivibrionales bacterium | reverse complement strand
CTTTAGGATGCACACGGATTTGAATGGTAAGTTGTACCCGTAGGGTACACAAATCCGGCGCAGCAATACTCGCAAGCTCGTATTGACCAACCTCCTAAAATAAGGAGGTCTACGCCTTCTCTATAGAAACAATACTACCGACCCCATTATCTGTTGGTGCTGTTACTATAATCCTTCCTGGTATTCTTTGCCGTAATTCTAGAATATGGCTTATTACACCTATCACTCTCTCTTTTTTACTAATTCTTTCTAATGCATCAATAACTAAATCTAAAAGTTCATTGTCTAAACTTCCAAATCCCTCATCTAAAAAGAAAAATTCTAATGGACTCTTTCCTTTTAACTGAATTTGTTCTGACAATGCCAATGCTAATGCTAATGAGGTTAAAAAAGTTTCCCCTCCAGATAATGTGTTAACACTCCTTGATACCCCGCCATTTCTATTATCTATTATTCTAAATCCAGACTCTGCATCTAATGTAAGCGCAAATTTATATTGAGTCATAATACCCAAAAGCTCAGATGCTCTTTTTGCTACATATCTTAGTCTTTCCTCCGCTATATAATCTATAAAACTATTATCCTTTCCTCTATCTCCATTTAAAAGATCTCTCAGTTTATTTAGCTTATCGTATTTTAATGATACTTCCTCATACATGTTTTTAAATTTCTTCCACTCTTTATTCTTTTCTTTTGATTTATTGTAGACATCTTTTGCTATGTCATATTTTGTTGTATAGTCTTTATTTTTATCTAAAATCTCATTATATTTATTATGTATAATTTCCCATTCTTCATTTGTTATTGTTCTACCATCTAGTTTTTTTAAAATGCTCTTTTTCTGACCTAAAATTTCTACCTTTTTTAGTTTATGATTCTCTACTTCTTGTTCTATACTTTCTCTTGCTTCTTTTGATAAAATATTTTTTATTATTTCTCCTGTCTCTAAAAATCCCTTTTCCTCCATTTCTTTTTTCAAAAGTTTACTCTCTTTTTCATACTGTACAAAATATGTTTCATATTTTGCTTGTGCTGAAGTTTTTTTGTTTACCATGTCTCGTAATTTTATATCATACTCTTTCAAATTTTTATCTATCTTTACAATCTCTTTTTCTTTTTTATTCATATTATCTAGTTCTTCTTTTATATTTGATATACCGTACTCTTTTAACAACATATCATATCTTTCTAAACTCTCTTCTAAAATATTATTTTTTTCTTCTATTTCTTTTCTATAATCTTTTAAAAAGTTTTGATTAGTCTCTATCTTTGCTAATATCCCTTCTTTTTTTATGTTAACATCCGATATCTTTTTTTCTATTTCATCTAACTTATTTACATCTATTGTTACATCTTCTAAGTTGTTATCACAAGTTTTATTATATGTATTCCCACAGACTGGACAAACGTCACCATTTTTTAGATTCTTAGCTATGAAACTGCACATACTATCCATTTCTGATTTTTTTAAAGAATTATACTCTCGTTCTAATTTTAACGCCTTATCTGAAAAAACAACAACTTCTTGTTTGCCCTTATTTATTTCATCCTGTAATTTTTGTTCTTTTTTTGAAAAATCTAATATATCTTTTTTTAAAGCAACTATATCAAGCTCTAATTTCATGTTTTCTTGTAAGACATCTCTGTGCCTTAAATCATTTTTTAATTCATCACATTTTTTAGAAAGTTCTAAAACTTTATTCTCCAAATCAGGTAATTCCTTTTGATATGCATTAATCTCTTTTTGTTTATTTTTAACATCTGTATATAATTCTTGTGTATTTTTCAATCTTTCTTCTAATAAACTTGCCTTATTTGCTAATTCTAATTTTTCTTTTTGACTTTCTATAAAATGATCTCTTTTACTAACATCTTCAAATTTTAGCAATGTATCTTGTAATTCTTTTGATAAGTCAAAAATCTCTTTTTTATCTTCATGTTCTTTTTGTATCTCTTTTAATTTAGCATCTGACTGTTCTTTTTTATTTTTAGCTTCCTCTAATTCTTTTTTATATAATGCTATCGCTTCATCAGACGAATCCTCGTATCTTTTTAATTCGCCACTAAACTCATCTGTTTTATTTTTTAACAATCCTATTTTATTTGATATTTTTTTTGATAACTCTTCACCATATTCTTCTAAATAAAAAACTCTTTCTAACATCTTTCTTCTTTCGGAATTACCCAAAAGTAAAAATTCCTGAAAATTATTTTGTGGCAAAACCACTGCCTTTGTAAAATCCTTATGTGTTAAGCCTATTATTTCTTCTACCTTTTTATTTACAGCTTCTTCTTTGTCACATATTAAAAGGTCACCACTCTCGTGTATCATAATAAGTCTTACCACTTTTGATTCGACAGTACTGTCTGATCCTTTTTTTCTTTTATATTCTCTTTCTACTCTGTACGTATCATTTGCTATTTTAAATGTAAACTTAACTCGTGCTACTTGACAATTTATATTTATTATCCCCTGCTTTGTATTTCCTACCCTTTTTACTCTACCATATAAAGCAAGTGTTATAGCATCTAAAATAGTAGACTTACCACTTCCTGTGTTTCCAAATATTCCAAATAATCCATTTTGATTTACTTTACTAAAATCTATAACTTGATTCTTAATAAAGCTCTGTAATCCTTCTATTTCTAATAAACTAGGCCTCATTTTACATCTCCTTCTATTTCACTATTTATGACATCTAGAAAAATTCCCATAATATCTTCTGATACTTCTGTCTTTGTCCTATATTTATAATACTCTTTAAACAATTCATCTATTTTTTTCTGCTCTCTATTAGAAAAATCAGAAACTATATCACTTTCATTTATTATTTTAGGTCTTATATTCACAATCCCTTGATGAAGTTCTCTTATCATTTTCTGTTCTTCTTGCGTTAAAAGCCTATCTGTAAAAATTTCTAAATCTACATATGCGTTCTTATCCTTGCCTTCATTACACCATTTTATAGCTTGTCCTATTCCCTCTTTTGCACACCATCTCACTAGAGGCTTACCACAACTTAGATAACTTGGTGTTACATTAATTTCACAATTAGGCTCTACATCTATAATATAAACAGCTTTATTGTAATCTGCTTCAGAAAAACTATACGCTAACGGAGAGCCTGAATAAAAAATAGGACAATACTCACTTTTTATAACCTGCGGCCTATGCAAATGACCTAGTGCCACAAAATGTGCATTCTTTGGCATCATACTTACATCTACAGTCATGGCATTTCCTACTTGAATTGTTCTTTCTGAATCTGATTCTTTCCCACCCATTAGAAATATATGCCCTAACACTAGGTTTACAGTATCATCTCTAAAATTGCAAGATAATCCATTTAATATATGTCCTATCTTTTCTGAATATGCTTTTTGTATTAAATTTTCATCTACTTCATTTGTCAAAACCTCTTCTAATCTTGCTTCTGATGGATATGGTAATGTTAATATAACCACATTGTGTAAACAATTTGGAATAGATAACTCTATAAAACCTTTGCCTCCATTTATTATTTTTGTATATTTACACTCGTCTTTATAACCTAAAATATCAGTTTTAGGATATCCCAAAATAAATATTCCATTTTTACAAGCAATTGGCATTATAGCCTCTAATCTCTCTGGATTATCATGATTACCAGCTATCACCACTACTGCTCTTTTTCCGTTATTATTTAATTTATTTAGCGCATAATAAAATAATTCTTCAGCACAAGCTGGCGGATTATACGTATCATAAATATCTCCGCCTATTAAAACTAAATCTATATTTTCCTTCTCAACTAGATCACATAAATATTCTACAAATTCTCTTTGTTCATCTATTCTACTTATTCTCTCTAAATTCTTTCCAAGGTGCCAATCGGCTGTGTGTAAAATCTTCATTACATTCCTATCCCTTCTGATCTTGAATTCCTCTGTATTTTTGTAAACGGAATTTTCCATTTATCATTTAGTTTATTAAGTAATATCCTTTCTCTATTTTTTAAATTCGCATCTTCTTTATAAATGCTCATTTCAATACGTAACCATCTTAGGGCTTTATCGTCATATCCATCTAATTCAAAAATATTAACTGCTTCATCACACATTTCTCTTGTCATTTTACCAAATTTTAAAATTTTAAATAAGGCACATTCATACTCGTCATATTTTCCTGCTATCTTCAAATATTTAATCTTTTCAGTATAATTAATAACTGAACACGGCTCCATCTCTATTGCTTTGTTACAATCATCTATACATCTTTTTGTAAATTCCCAACTGTTTCCAGCAAGTTTTGTCCTTAAAATATACGCTTTACTCTTAAATGGAATAAGACTTATTGATTGCTCTACAAGATCTTCTGATTCTTTAAAATAAAATTTACTACTTATTTTACAAGCTTCCTCAAAATACATATTAGCGTATTCTTCTTTTAATTGATCGCATATATTAGTAAAATCTTTACTTAACTCTGCAAAATCTTCATTCTTAAATAATTTTAAAGTATATTTAAATGTTAAATGCTTATACATAGTTTTTAATTTTATATATTTATATTCTAAATCCTTAGGAACTATTTTATCAATTTGATCCATTAAATCCGCAAAATTTTTAATATCTATATTCTTAAAAAAATCTTGTATAGCACTATCACTGTCAAAAAATACCTTATTTATGATATTTTTTAAAGATAATCTTCCTGTATTTTCTCTTATTTTTTTATTTATCAAATAAGCTTTGTATATATTGTCTAATGTATCTTTTAATTCATAATTTTCTTCTTTCAAAACTTCTATATATCTTCTATGTATCTCTAATTCTGATACATTCCATTTAGGTCTATACAAATCAAGTTTTTCGTTTCTTAAATCTATTAAATTTATACTTTTTTCATTTTTATTTCTTGTTGAATAAACATATTTTATAGCTGCTTCTAACTCTTTTATTAAACAATTTTTTACTTTCTGTTCGCTAGAATCAACTCTTATCGCATTTTTCCTTTTACTAAAATTTAATATATTCAAATATATTTCCTCAGTTTCTATATTCCACTGAACTGAAATTTTTTTTAAAAACTTCATAAAATTTTTAATATCAAAAATAATGTATTCCTCATACTTTTTGTGTTTGCCTCTAAATCCTCTATTAATTACAGTACAACTATACTCATTATTTATTTTTCTTAAAATTCCATAAAATGCATGATTGCCCGCAAACATAGGCAATATAATAAATGAATCATTATTATTATCTTCAAGAAACACGCCCTCATTTATATACTTATCATACTCTTCTAAATCTTCACTTTTTAGAATTTTTTCGGAATTTTCTAAAGATTTTGAAAACTCAAAAGACTTATCATCTAATATCTTATTATATATCCTTACAATGTCAAACAAATTTTTTTTATCAAAATTAAAATTATTAGCACTATTTAAAAGTTGTTGTGCTTCATTTTTTATCCTATAACTTTCATAACCTTTCATTCCCTCAATCTCCTCTTTTACTATGTATCTTTCTTATATAGGTAAACTAAACTTTTATTAATAAAATAATATCCTCCATTATCATCGGCCATACTCCTAGTTATATCAAAATATTCATATGGTGCCATTCCTGACTTTGAAATCAACTCTTTTGTACATTTTTCATTAGCATCTTCATCTTCACAAAGTAAAGATATTCCAATTTCTTTTGCGTATTCTATACACCTTTTTTTTAATTTGATTAATTCTTTTGTCAAAATCCCATTAACTTTATATGGCCTTTCCATAAACATAATAATTTCATCATCATATTCATCTATCAACAATCGTATTATACTCCTTGCAACAATTCTATTATTACAAGAAACAACAACCGCTTTATTTTTTCCATCCATAACATATCCTAACAAACATTTATTATACGCTATGCTGCCATCTATCCTTTGGCAAGAATTGTCAATTTCAGTACCTATTAAAAATAAATCTACTGGATCATCTGTTATTCTTGCCATATCTTCTTTATATTCATCACATACTTTTACCCATTTTTCATAAACTTTAGCATTCATTTTATTTATACATCTTAAGTGTTTACTACTATTTAGATTGTACCGTAATTCTCTAAATCTATTTATATCATACATTGTACTTAAAAAACTTCTCATTAACTCCATCAATTCTGGATAACTGTTTATTTTTGTAATATACATCATTATATATTCTTCTAGCTTCCTTTTTACATTTTCTTTTCTGGATACAAACTCATCATACAAATTTATAAAATCAGCACCATAATCCATTTTTAAGTAACACTTATACAAATCATAGAACATATCTTTTAGTGCATACTTGTCAGAATTCTCTTTTATTAATGCTAATTTCTCATCATGTCCTAATTCTATAATATTTAATATATATTTCACATTTCTTGTTATGTTTGCAGTATCACTAATTAAAAATTTTAATATTGATTTAGTCTCATTAATATCTAAATCTAATTTATCTAATTCAACAAACGTTTCTATATACCTTCGTACATTTATGCTATTTCTTAAAAAATTACTACTTCTAAATTTTTTCCTTAATATACAAAGTAAATCATAATTTTCTTCATCATATAAAGAAAACCTCTCGAACAAAACTTCACTTATTGCATTAATAGACTTCCTTTTTTTGTTTTTATTTTGACCAGACAAACATTTTAAATTATCATCACTTATATACTTTATTGCTAATGGCAATATTTTTTTCTTTAAAATTGGATCTCTCATAACAATAATCTCAACAATAAGTTCTGTTAGCTCATCTTGATATAAATATTCTTGATAAATATTTTCATATGAAAATAATATCTTTTCTACTATATCATTTATTTCAAGTTTTACTCTATAATCTTTTATATTATTAATCTCATTTTTTATAATATCAGCATTTTCCTCGCCTAATATCTTCGCCATATCAAAATTTGGCTCTTTTTTTATATCAAAAATAAATTTATTCAATGTTTCTAAATTTTTGATAGTCTTATCAAAAATGCTATTAATATGTCCATACTCATTTACATTGCTAATTCCCCAAACATATGTTTTATCTATAATCATATTCTTATAAGTTTCTATATCAGCACACATATTGTGACTATTCTTAGAAATAAGTATATTAAAAATCCTATTCATATAAATAATAGTTTTATCGAAACTATCACTATCTAAATCCTGCAATTTTAAGAGCACTAAAAAACGATTCTCATTAAAAATCGCAAATTCTTCTAACAACTGGCACTCAATAGCCTTATCAAAATTGAATTTATGCAAATTTTTGATAAAATAACTACTATTCTTTTTTATCAATGTTTTAGCTAAAACAAATTTATACTCAAATGTATTTATATTAAATTTGTCTATATTGTCACTCAATTTAGCACTAAAATTAGAAATAAGTTTTTTAGCCAAATTAAATTTGCTCATCTCATCTAATAAATAAAACCTATCTATATTATCAATCAAACTATATCCATAATCAAAATCAACAGCCATATTTAACACATATTCTAAACTTTTTTTATCTAATGCGAACTTGTCTATGTTATCAATAAGATTATCTCCATAATTATACTTTAATAAATCACATGCTAAGCTTACCTTATAGTCTATATTTTTTATGCCCATTTTTTCTATGTTTCCAATTAAGCTATTACCATTAAAACGCACAAATTCTCTCACTTTACTAAACTTATAATCTTCGCTAAGTTTTGAAAACTCTTCTAGGTTACACAATATATTACACATAGAATTATAACTTCTATATTCCACCGTTTCTATTACATCTTTTTGTTTTTCTCTCTCTAAATTTCTTACACTTAAGCTATCGTTATTTATCTGCGCATTTTTGGACATAAACATAAGTGGTTCTCCCCTGTTATTTTATTATCCATATTATATCATTTTTCACATTTGCTGTAAACTGAATCCATGATCTATTTTTTTTAATTTACACGTTTTTTGTTGCCTATAATTTTTTAATTCACCATATTTTAAATCTTTAAAAATTATAGGCTTAAATATTTTATTTACTAGTTTTATAAGTCTCATAATTACATGTTTTCTATACTCTACCTTTTTTATTTCAAAATTTTTATATATATACATCTCATCTTTAGATTTTTTTCTCACTATTATCTTATATTTACCATTTAATTTTGGAACTACTTCAATTTTTTTTACATCACCAAAATCTCTGATTATATTAAATTCTTCATCTAATTTATCTAGTATACTTACTATTTTCTTTCTATCTTGACCTATTCTACATATAGATATACACAAGTTGTCTAATGTTTTCTCATGAGAAATTTCTTGTATACCCATATTGTTATTATTTGAATTATCTAAATCATTTTTATTTTTCATATTTTGTAATAATTCAATATTTTCGTTCACCAAATTCTTGTTAGCATTTTCTAATCTTTTTATTCTTTCTTCTTGCACATTAACTTTACTCTTTAGTTCATTATTTTCATTTATTAACTCATTTTCTAAATCAGTCTTTTTACTTTCTAATTGACTTATTTCATCTTCTAATGTGTTTCTCTTTTTGTTTAACTCTTCTACATTTTTGTTTAATTCTTTTTCCAAATCAAATATACTAACTTTTCTATTTGTTTTCTTTTTATTTTTTTTCACATATTCTGATTCCTGTTCTTCATTCTCATAAATTTCATTTAATATATTTTCACTATAATATTCTAGTAATTCTTTTTCATTTTTTAAATTTTCTAATTCTTCTTGATTACTGAAAATCTCATTTTGCGCATTATTTATATAATTTTCTAACTCTTGCTTTTCACTTATCATGGATTTTAAATTATTATTTTGTTCTATAACCTTTTCCTTTAATTCTTCGTTATAATTAAACACCTGCTTACTATTTGTTTCTATTTTTAAAAGTTCACTTTTATTATTTCTTATTTCATCCTCTATTTTTTTTAATCCTTCATCTCTTTTTTGGCATTCCAATTTTAATTTATTTTTTTCTTGCTTTAATTCTTTTATCTTATCATTCAAATAATTGATATCATCTTTCATATAATTGATATTTTTTATTAAAGAATTATACTCTGCATTCAAATTTTCAATTTCTTTTTCAATATTTTCCTCTATTATTTTTTGTTCTAGAATCTCTGCTTCTAATATGTCTTTATCCTTCTTAATTTTTTCAATTTCATCTTTCAATTTCTGTGATTTTCCTCTTGTACTTATTAATTCTTTCTCTAATCTAGTTTTTAAAGCCTTCATATTATTTTTTACCTCTCTGTCTTTTTGTTTCTTATTGCTGCGCCGGATTTGTGTACCCGGCAGGGTACAACTTACCATTCAAATCCGTGTGCATCCACGCGGAGCGTTATAATTCAGTCGGAGCT
>JBGUYI010000143.1:0-3702 GCA_045118635.1 Acetivibrionales bacterium | reverse complement strand
AAATAGGGACATCATATGGTATAGAGGTTTATGTCACATCAGAAAAACTAATTGTTACAAAGATATAGTATATATTGTTAGGGTATAAGATTTAGGAGAATAAATTTTATACCAGTATTATAAAAGGAGTTGGATTTAATGGAAAATTTAGTAGAAGGATATGACTTATTAGATAAAGGGTTGCACGGATATGTAATACAAGATATTCTCATGGTTTACAAAGGGCTTGAAATTGTAGCAAAATCAGAAGATGGCACAAAAACAGTAAAATTACAATTTAGAGAGGTAAGCGATATTTATCTAAATGGAGATAGTGTTAGTGGTGTTATTTCTGATATAAAGTTAGAAAAATCAGAAGAGGGTGAATTAGAGGTAATAATTGAAAAAACAGAGGGTATAGGAATGGAGCTTGTAGCTAAAAAGTTGGTTGTTACCTGAGTATATTGGTAACAGACATACTGCAAAGGGAACTATATATTCTGCCCTATGATGGGTGATGTCGCACCCGTACCACACCGTACGAACTACTAGAAATGGATTGTTCAGTTTACCTAGGGTGGCAAGCGAGTGTGAATCCCCTGATTTTAATCATGGGGAGCAGTCAAAAATATGTAAGGCTAAAGAAAAAGTTAGAGAAGAGATATTAATTTAGATTTTTTACTTTTTTTACCAATTTTCAAAAAAGTAAAAAAAATTCTTGACAATAACTAACGACCAGTGGTATTATTATTTTCGTGAGGTACATAGATGAAAGATGTCAGGGAGAAGAAGAGCAGGAAGAAAAGAGGCAGTTAGGAATATGTATTGTGGTAGTTTTTAGTGTAGAATAATTGAAGAATAAGTAGAAGTATTCCACTTCTCACCTTATTGAACAAGTTTTTAATAGGGTTATATATAGGTTTTATTGTTGTTAAAACTATGAAGTGGATTTATTTTAAATCCATTTTTTTTGTATATTAAAGAGAGCCACAACAAAAATGCTTTGGAGGTGTATTGATATAAGCAAGAATGAATTAATGATTAATGAAAAGATAAGAGACAAGAAAGTAAGGCTGATAGACAGCGATGGTTCAAGTTTGGGCATAAAGGACATAAAAGAAGCTCAAGAAATTGCAAATAGCAAAAATCTTGATCTTGTCAAAATAGCGCCTCAAGCTGATCCGCCAGTATGCAAAATTATGGATTATGGCAAGTATGTTTTTGAAGTTGCTAAGAAAGAAAAAGAAGCAAGGAAAAATCAGAAAGTTATGGTTGTAAAAGAAGTTAGGTTATCACCGTCTATAGAAGAACATGACTTTGGATTTAAGGTTAAAAATGCTATTAGATTCTTAAAAAGCGGGTATAAAGTTAAAGTGACTCTAAAATTTAGAGGTAGAGAAATGAATTATACAGCATTAGGAGAAGAGATACTTTCTAAGTTTGCAGATAGTGTCAGTGAAGTTGGGGTTTTAGATAAACCAGTGAAGTTAGAAGGAAAAAGCATGGTAATGATTATAAATCCAAAGCAGTAATATAAAAGAAATGGGGAGGTTTTTTAGGTGCCTAAGTTTAAGACGCATAGTGCCTCAAAAAAGAGGTTTAGGTTAACAAGTAAAGGAAAAGTAAAAAGAGGAAAAGCATATAGAAGTCATTTGCTTAACTCAAAAACGACAAAAAGAAAAAGACGTTTAAGGAAGTCAACATTAGCACATATTACAAATGCTCACACAATAAAATTGATGATTCCTTATAAAGGGAAGGGGAGAAAGTAATAAATGGCAAGAATAAAAGGAGCAGTAAAAACAAGAGCGAGACGTAAAAAGGTATTAAAGCTTGCAAAAGGATATTTTGGAGCGAAGAGTAAATTATTTAGAGTAGCAAAGCAAGCCGTAATGAAATCACTTTCATACGCTTATAGAGACAGAAGAACAAAGAAGAGAAATTTTAGAAGATTATGGATTGCGAGAATAAATGCAGCAGCTAGAATAAATGGGTTATCATATAGCAGATTTATGAATGGTTTAAAGAAACTAGATATCAACCTAAATAGAAAAGTGTTAGCTGATATGGCAGTTAGAGATGCTAAAGCTTTTGAACAATTAGCTAATAGAGCTAAAGAAGCTTTGGGATAATAAAAAATAGTGTAAACACTCATGATTTTTTTGTTGTGAGTGTTTAATCTATATTAGAGTAAAAAATAAATAATAATCAGAGAGGAATAAAGAATTTGAAAGTAATTGTAGCAAGCGATATACACGGAAATTTAAAATATACAAACAAATTAGAAGAGTTAATAAAAAAAGAGAATCCTGAGAAAATAATTTTATTAGGGGATTTGTATTATCATGGTCCAAGAAATTCATTACCAAACGAATATAATCCAATGGAAGTAAGTAAGATTTTGAATAAGTATAAAGATAGAATAATAAGTGTTAGAGGAAATTGCGATGCTTATGTTGATGATATGATAAGTGAGTTTGATATAGTGAAAGATTATGATGAAATAACTCTTGATGGATTAAAATTTATTATTACGCATGGTCATTTATTTAATAAACTAGGTGATTTGATAAAAGACCAGTATGTATTTTGTGGTCATACGCATGTATATGATTTGTCAAACAAAAAATTTAATCCTGGAAGTGTTGGGATTCCAAAAGTAAATAAGGAACATACAGTTTTTTTGTATGAGAATAAGGAAATTAGTTTAATAGATTTAGATAATTTCAAAATAATTGATTCTAAAAAATTATAGATAAATCCTACAGACTTTGTTCTGTAGTTTTTTAGGAATTGATGAAACAGTAGCGTACACTCGTGACTTTAGTGATGAGAAGATTAAAAAATAGGTGTATTAGGAGAGAAAAAGCAAAAAATATGATAAGAGATATAACCAATAGTATTAGGAAGGAATTAAAGGAATTACATAAGAGAAAAAATCGAGATGATAAGAGACTATTTTTTATAGAAGGATTAAGATTTGTAAAAGAAGCGCTCTATAGTGATGCACAAATAAAATATATTGTTGTATCAGAGTCACAAATAAATAATATTGACAAAAATTTATTAGATAAAGTTTTGGATGTTTATTTAGCAACAGATAAGGTCATAAAAGAACTTTCAGCCACAGATACACCTCAAGGTATAATAGCCGTTTTGCCATACTTAGATTTTGTTCCTAAAAAAGATTTGAGTAGAATTCTAATATTAGATTCATTGCAAGATCCAGGGAACATGGGGACAATAATAAGGACCGCTGATGCTACGAATATAGATGGAATAATATTGTCAAAAGGTTGTGTTGACATATATAACCCCAAGGTGTTGAGGGCGACAATGGGTTCAATATTTAGAATTTTTATAATGAGAGTAGAAAAGTTAGAAGATTCTATAATAGAATTAAAAAGTAATGGTATAACTGTGTTGGGAGCTCATCTTAATGCCAGTAAAAATTATTTTGATATAGATTTAAGGGAAAATGTTGCAATAGTAATAGGAAATGAGGCAAATGGAATAAGTGATGAGGTAACAAACTCGTGTAGTGAACTAATAAAAATACCTATGATGGGTAAAATAGAATCACTAAATGCGGGTGTTTCAGCAAGTGTTATACTTTATGAAATGTTAAGACAAAATTATTATAACGTAAGTACAGAGATGTCCCCCGCCTCTAAGCTTGAAAAAGCGTAGGCGGTGGGTACATATTTACAATGAAGACGAGAG
>JBGUYI010000142.1:0-2777 GCA_045118635.1 Acetivibrionales bacterium | reverse complement strand
CTCTCGTCTTCATTGTAAATATGTACCCACCGCCTACGCTTTTTCAAGCTTAGAGGCGGGGGACATCTCTGTACTTACGTTATATATGATTTCTCATATGTGATAATGCGGTCTTCTCTAATCGTGATACTTGTGCTTGAGATATACCTATTTCTTTTGCTACTTCCATTTGTGTTTTTCCGTCAAAAAATCTTAGGCTTAGTATTAGCATTTCTCTTTTACTAAGTTTTTTCATAGCTTCTTTTAATGCTATATCCTCTAACCAATTTTCGTCTTTATTTTTTTCATCACTTACTTGATCCATAACAAATACTGTATCTGTTCCATCGTGAAATACTGATTCAAATAATGATATTGGATCTTGTATTGCATCTAATGCAAATACAACCTCTTCTTTCTCCAAATTAAGTTCTTTTGCTATTTCAGCTATTGTTGGTTCTTTTGACTGCTTTATTGTAAGTCTTTCTTTTGCTTGTAATGCTTTATATGCCGTATCTCTTAATCCTCTACTTACTCTTATTGAATTGTTATCTCTTAGGTATCTTCTTATTTCACCAATTATCATTGGAACTGCATATGTCGAAAATTTTACATTCTGATTAGTATCAAAATTATCTATAGCTTTTATCAGTCCTATACATCCTACTTGAAATAAATCATCTACATGTTCTCCTCTATTATAAAATTTTTGTATGACACTTAAAACTAATCTTAAGTTCCCTTTTATAAAAGCTTCTCTTGCTTCTTTATCTCCTTTTTTTATTTTTGCAAATAATTTTCTTTTTTCTTCACTAGATAAAACAGGTAATTTTGATGTGTTAACTCCACATATTTCAACTTTATTAATAAGCATAAAATATTCACCCAACCCTCATGGTAATTTTGTTTATTACGATTATTTCCATGAAGGTTGTATTTTATACTATATTTATTACCATTTTTTTACATCATCTTGCTAATCTCTTTTTTTAATCTTACTATAATTCTTTTCTCTAATCTGGAAATATATGATTGTGAAATGCCTAACATGTCTGCAACTTCTTTTTGAGTTTTTTCATAACCATTAGACAATCCAAATCTTAAATCCATTATTCTCTTTTCTCTACTTGTAAGTTTTTGCATTGCAGTGTTCAATAATTCTTTATAAACCTCTTCCTCTAACTTTTTGTGAGTAACATCATCATCTGTTCCTAAAATATCTGATAATAATAATTCATTTCCATCCCAATCTACATTTAATGGTTCATCAATAGAAATTTCTGTCTTTATTTTACTGTTTCTTCTAAGATACATTAAGATTTCATTTTCTATACATCTAGATGCATATGTTGCTAATTTTATATTTTTATCAGTTTTAAATGTATTAATAGCTTTTATTAAACCTATACTTCCTATTGATACTAAATCTTCTACTCCTATGCCTGTATTTTCAAATCTCCTTGCTATATAAACAACTAACCTTAAATTTCTTTCTATTAGTATTGATTTCACATTTTTATTATCATACGAAAGTTGTTTTAGTAGTGCATTTTCTTCGTCATTTGTAAGTGGTGGTGGCAATATATCACTTCCACCTACATAATAAACATTGAATATTTTGCCAAGCCTTTTGATAAGTACTATATACTTATCAATCAAAAACTTCCTAACTTTTAAAATCACATTATTGTTTGCAACTTTTGTTAATTCCATCATTCATTCACTCCCCCATTTTAGTTGATTATATAAATCTAACCCTATTAGTGCTTCATAGGAATTATTATTCGTTAAAAACTCATTATATATGGCAACTATTACTTTTGCTGTCTCATTTGCTTTCTTTATCTTTGCTTTAAAACCTATTAACATCCCATTTTTAGTTCCTAATGAATTGAATGGAATGACTCTAAATTTTTTAAACCACTCTGATTTAGATATAATACTAGTTATAAAATCTAAGTCATCACTTTTTGATTTATTAAATATATCCTGAATTTCTAAAGGTAATAAATTTTTAATAGAATTAAACTCTACTATGAGTATTGGTAAATTGCTAAACAAATCATTTAAATTAGCTCCTGTATCTAACAAAGCCTTTATATTTATATCTTTATCATCAAAATTTATACAAACAGGAATTATTAATTTTTCTTTTATACATCGTAATCTAAAGTAATTCCATAAAACTTTCAAAGCTAACAAAACTGTTAACACTGACATTATTAGCATTGAATTTTCTGAATCCCAAAACATATATCCATTTCTTATTATTCCTTCACTTCTATTCAAGTATATAAAAAACAACATACTTCCAGCTAAAACAAATGTAACTATATAAAATATGCAAATACTTTTGAAAAAATCACTAATATTAGATAGACCAAACGCAATAACAACCATAAATATTGATAATAATAATTTTGAAATAACTGCATAAAAAGCAGTTACATTTGGAAATAATAACATTAATACAACATATGTAGCACCTACAATCGAAGACAAAAATATTTTTATAGACAAAACCTTTTTATTAAGTACTTTTTTAGTTATCAGTAGTACTAAATAATTTATTAACAGGTTTTCCATGAATAGTACATCTATATATATATCCAATATTTTTCCTCCTCTTTTACGCTAGTACTTAAAAAACGAAAAATTCCCATATCTTTAAGATTAAATAACTCATTCGGAGATGTCCCCCACCTCTAAGTTTGAAAAAGCGTAGGCGGTGGGTACATATTTATAACTCAGTCGGAGATGTCCCCCGCCTCTAAGCTTGAAAAAGCGTAGGCGGTGGG
>JBGUYI010000141.1:0-2301 GCA_045118635.1 Acetivibrionales bacterium | reverse complement strand
AAGTGTGGCTCAAATCTATAAAACTCATTTTTACACCTTACACTTTTCTTTATAATTTATTGAATATAAAATAATTGAATATTTTTTGATGAAGAAATAATCTCTTTGTGAAGAGGCAAATATATCCTAAAGGTCTTGTAAACAGCGAGTTGTTCCATTAAGTAAAAATTTAAAGGTGGTGTATGTAGGTGGTTTGAATAGTTAATTTATTGTTTTCCCATTACATTACAGATTAGACTTTTTTAAAGTTAAGCTATTCTATGATTATAACTTTTATAAGTAATTTTTACTTTATAAGGTGTATACTCAGCATTAACTTCTTTGCCAATGCCATATTTGCCCAACTTATATGTTTTTGTAATTCTTTTTCCGTTGAAATCATTTTCCAAATAAACAGTAGCTTTTATGAATTTATGGTAACTTAATACTAAGTCATATTTTCCACTGCCTTCTATTATAATAGGACAATAAGCGTCTTGTTGAGGACTATAACCTGGAACATAATTAATCCAGATTTTATCTCCTTTTCCTATTTTTTTAGAGCCGGTATATTGTTCTAAATCATATTGGTATATGAAATTTATAGTTTTTGTGTGAATAGATGGATCATGAATTTTTATGGTAGATTTCTTATTAATTTTATATTTTTTGTTTAATGAAGAAATCTTAACAGAATACTTTCCTTTTTTTAGTTTTTTAGTGCTAATTTTTGCTATACCTTTTTTATTTGTTTTTACTTTATATGTCTTTTTACCAATTTTGACTTTTAATTTAAGATTTTTTACAGGTTTCTTTTCAGCTAAATCTTTAACAGTTATTTTAAAATATTTTTTAGCTTTATGCGCATAATCTACTTTAGGTGCGGTTGTCTTATATCTGTCTTTTACATAAATGTATATTGTGCCCGTACAGCCGATATATTCTTCATCATCATTATATTTAAGGTGCACTTTATAATTTCCAGCTTTTGCTACATTAATCTTTATTCTGAGCATACCGTTGGAATCAGTTAAAGCAATGCCACTTTTTCCATTAAATGTATATTGGACTTTTTTATTTGCTAGGGCTCTTGGATATAGAGAAGTTTGTAATTTGGCGGTAACAGTTTTGATATTCTTAGTATAACTTTTATTGGTATAAGTATTCAAAGAATTTCCAGTAAAAATAGTGTTTTCACGTAAATCTTCATCATCATAGTAATCATTAAGAATTTTTTCATTTGTAGCAGATAATTTTTGTTCTGCTGTTACTTCAAATGTTGACTTGTCTGAAATGATTTCATCTTCAGATGAAGCTATTTCTTGTTCATTTGAGTTGGAATTGTGTTGTTCTAAAGCAGTCTGGTTAAAATCATCAGTTGCACTAACAACATTAAATCCCACAATAAAAATAATTAAAATTAAAATAGAAAAAATTACCTTTTTTGATTTGTACAAAATCATCCCTCCTTATATATTAATGGTTTAGTGATTAGGATTATTAAAACTTTCTAATATAGTAAAAAAAATTTCACTTAACATGCATATATTTAAACTTTAAAGTTCAATAATGTAATAGAGACAATTTTATAATATCGGGGGATATGATGAACTATAAAGTGAAAATGAGCTTATTTTTCTTATTTATGACTCTGTTTTTAATTTGCACTGCCAATATGGTGAGTGCTATGAGTGAGGATGACAACAGCACATTAGTAGCTATTTCAAATGATACTGGTGATGTGGTTGCTGTCAGCAGCAATACAGAAGACAATAAATTAAGTGTTTCAAATAATGAAAATATTTTGACATCTGATGCTGATTATGATGACAATGGTGATGGCCCTTGTAGTGGAAAATATGTAGAGAATTATCAGAAAAGTCAAAAAGAGTTGCATATAGATTCTGCTGTTTATGTGGATACTGAACCTCTAAAAATAGTCAAAATATCTAAATCTAAAAAAATCACTGTAAAAATAAAAGGTTCTTTAACATTTAAAGGTAGAGGTATAGCTCATGAAAAAATGTGCATCTATGTGCAAGGTAGGAAATATAAATTTTTCACAGATAAAAAAGGCAAATTTAGTAAGAAAATTAGAATAAAAGTAAAATTGCCTAAAAAATCAAAAAATTATTTTGTGAAAGTTAAATATACGAATAAAAATCTTAGAGGGTTTTATGAAGGAGTGACAGTTAAAGTCATTAATAAGCATAAAACAAGTTCTAAAAAGAAAAGCAAAAACTATAGTTATGTTGGGAACTCATATAGTGGAAAATTCCACAAATCCACTTGTTATTGGTGTAAAAAAATGAAGCATTCCCA
>JBGUYI010000140.1:0-2528 GCA_045118635.1 Acetivibrionales bacterium | reverse complement strand
ATTAGCAATATCAAAATCATCATTAATTGCATCGCCATCAGTTTTAATCATATATATATTATATTTTCCTTTTTTTAATTCCATTTTTGTAACCTCGTATTATTGTTCTTTTAACTTAGATATCATTATCGTCTTCATCATCCCAGCCACTCACAATATGCAAGTTTCCTGTTTTCATATCCATTTCCATTCCACTCAAATTTACAAATTTATATAAATTTCTTTTAAGTCAGCACTTAGCTTGCTAATATTGTATTCATTTACTTTATCAGGTATTTCATAATATCGACCAGCAATGCTTCCTACCATGCAGGCTGTAGTATCACAATCCCCTCCAAGTGAAATAGCAAGCTGTATAGCATTTTCAAAGCTTGTAGATTCTAAAAATAATTCTATGGCTTGTGGAACAGACCCCTGACAAGTTTCATCAAATAAATAAAATGGTCTAATCTCATCAATTGTAAAGTTTAGTTTATAATAATTATCAACTACATACTTTTTAATCTCTTCTTTAGTTTTTCTTTGTTTAGCCATTATGCCACACACGACTATTGCTTCCGCACCTTTTATACCCTCTTCATGATTGTGTGTAATCTCAGTAACTATTCTTGATAGCTCTTTCCCTTCTTCAATGCTCTCAGCAACATCAATCACATAACCTATTCTCATTGCCGAGCCATTGCCAAAACTATTATATGGCTGTTTATTGTCACTTAATACCCACTTGTAAAACCTACCACCAAAGCCACAGTCCACATGTTTTCTTGCAATTTTATCCACTAAATCATTAATATGCTTTTTAGCATTGTTAATGTTACCTTCTTCCTTTGTTTTCTTTATAGCTTCCGCTACAATCAAAGTCATAAGACTATCATCAGTAAAATGTCCTTTTTCATCGTACAACTTAATTGAATCAACATCAATTGTTTTCAAATTATTAAATTCATAAATAGAGCCACAAATGTCTCCGAATACTGCTCCAGCAACACTTCTATTCATTATACTTCCTCATTAGTTAATTATTTATCTAAAAACTTTTTAATTTTTGATTTGCTTAACATTCTATAGATATCATTTAAATCATTTATAATTCTTTCTAACAAATTTTTAAATTTAATGTCTTTTAAATCATAGTATTGATATATTGCGATTGTTCTATTTTTCCGACCAAGATACTTACAAGCTTTCCATTTCATTTCATTGAACTTTTATTATTATGGATTATGTTGTTTAATTTTTTGTCATATTTTTCATTATAAAATTTTGTTCCTTTAAAAATACTAAAGGCATCATTATAATTAACCTTTCCACTCTCATTTTTTAATCTCGCCATGTACCTGTATTGATGACCTTCCACTTGTATTTCTATCGCTGTATGCTTTGACAATTCATCATCATTCCATGTGTTTTTTTGCACTCTATATGTTAATGTAGTCTTGCCATTATTATATCCTGTAGTTGAATATAATTTATAACCTTTTTTATTAAACTTTTCAATTAAAGGCTTAATTTTTTTGTCTATAAATACTTTACACTTTTGAACTTTAATTTTTTGATAGATAACTTTTAATTCATTATTCTTAATTTCAGATGGTGTTTTTTCAAAATAAATACTTTTCTTAAGATAGTCATTATGATTTATTTTTTTTACAATTCCATCTATGTAATCACAGTATTCTTCCAGCAAATAACGATATTTCTTTATTACTGTTGATTTCCCACCTTTTTTTATCATTGCTCTGATTCGCTTACTTATTGTGCCATAATATAATGGTTCCCATGTGTTAATCTTAAAATCCAAATCTATTAAAAAAGCTAACAGGTATTTATTTACACCGCCTTTTTTATCTATGCTCTTTTCATATTGTTGTAGCTGTTTTTCATTAGGTATTGATTTAAACTTATTTTCTATTACATAATGATTACCATCTTCATCTTTAATAACTAAATCCATATGATATTTTTCACGAGGTAATAACTCAAATTTTTTGCTTACATTAAAATCGTTAAAAAACACTCTAATAAAATCGCGGTCATTATTAATCAACCAAGCCCACAAATTTGAATGGAATAATTCATGTGAATTATTGCTTAGTGCTGGCATTATCATTAATTGCTTTGTTTTATTATTCTTCATTTCTAAATAATATCCTCATCATCATACACATTCTGCCTTAAATACTCCTCATGTAGTTCATCCGATAGTATAGCTGGAGCATCATAATTCAGTGAGTATGTTTTTATTTTCTCTACCATCAGTGCATCAAATAACACCGTTATAAATGTTTTCTTCTCTTGTTCATCAGTGGTTTCTTCAGCTAAATCTCTTATTCTACCATATTCCTTTAATTGCTCTTCAGGAGTAACAAACAAAGCCCTGTCCTTTGTTACTTCGTTTAATAAGCCATAATAAAACTGCTGCCAATCATCTGACCTATTTTCTAAAATTGAACAGTACAAATCTACATACTGCTCCACATCAGGCTGGCTCATAAAGTTTTCATAGTGTTCTTCGATTCTCATAATTA
>JBGUYI010000139.1:0-10533 GCA_045118635.1 Acetivibrionales bacterium | reverse complement strand
TCCTGTAACCCTTCGTAAAAAATTAAGTCATTACTTAACTATCTTTGCAACAACACCTGAACCAACTGTTCTTCCACCTTCACGAATCGCAAATCTTAATCCTTCTTCCATCGCAATTGGTGTAATCAAAGTAACAGTCATTTCTACGTTGTCACCAGGCATACACATTTCTGTTCCTTCTGGTAACTCAACAACTCCTGTAACGTCAGTTGTTCTGAAGTAGAATTGTGGTCTGTAACTATTAAAGAATGGTTTATGTCTTCCACCTTCTTCTTTAGTTAAAACGTACACTTGTGCTTTAAATTGTGTATGTGGTTTTATAGAACCTGGTTTTGCTAATACCTGACCTCTTTCAACTTCATTTCTTTGAATACCTCTCAATAATGCTCCTACGTTTTCTCCAGCATCAGCATATTCAAGAGTCTTTCTAAACATTTCAAGACCAGTTACTACTGTCTTTTTTGATTCTTCAGCAAGTCCTACGATTTCAACTTCTTCTCCAACTTTTATTCTTCCTCTTTCTACTCTTCCTGTAGCAACTGTTCCACGTCCTGTGATTGAGAATACATCTTCAACAGGCATAGCAAATGGTTGATCTACTGGTCTTTGTGGAGTTGGTATATATTCGTCAACTACCTTCATTAACTCAACAATTGGTGCATATTCTGGAGCATTGATATCTGTTGAATTTGATTCTAATGCTACTAATGCTGAACCTCTTACTATTGGAGTGTTATCTCCATCAAAATCATATGATGTCAATAATTCTCTAACTTCCATTTCTACTAATTCTATCAACTCTTCGTCATCAACTTGGTCACACTTGTTCAAGAATACTACTATGTATGGAACACCAACCTGACGAGCTAACAATATGTGTTCTCTTGTTTGTGGCATTGGACCATCTGCAGCTGAAACAACCAATATAGCTCCATCCATTTGAGCTGCACCTGTTATCATGTTTTTTACGTAGTCAGCATGTCCTGGGCAGTCAACGTGTGCATAGTGTCTGTTTTCAGTTTCATATTCAACGTGTGCTGTTGAAATTGTGATTCCTCTTTCTCTTTCTTCTGGAGCAGCATCTATTTGATCATATGCTTTATATTCAGCTCTTCCCAAAAATCCTAAAACCTTTGTTATAGCCGCTGTTAATGATGTTTTACCGTGGTCAACGTGACCAATTGTTCCAATATTAACGTGTGGTTTACCTCTTTCATATTTAGCCTTAGCCATTATTAATTCTCCTCTCTTTTTTTTAAAATTTATTTAAATTATAATTTTTTGACAAATTTTATTTTGTTACTTTTCCGTTTATTATTTCTTCTTGTATGCTCTTTGGAACTTCCTCAAAATGACTTATTTCCATTGAGAATACTCCTCTTCCCTGAGTTCTGGATCTTAATGCAGTAGCATAACCAAACATCTCTGACAATGGTACAAAAGTTTTTATTATCTGAGCGCCATTTCTTGCGTCCATTCCTTCTATTCTTCCACGCCTTGAGTTTATGTCACCTATTACATCTCCCATATACTCTTCAGGAACTGTTATTTCAACCTTCATTATAGGTTCCAATAACACTGGATTTGCTTTCTTACATCCTTCTTTGAATCCCATTGAACCAGCAATCTTAAACGCCATCTCTGATGAGTCAACTTCATGGTAAGAACCATCTACCAATGTTACTTTTACATCCACTACAGGATATCCTGCTAATATACCGCTGTTCATAGCTTCTTGTATACCAGCATCTACTGAACCAATATATTCTTTAGGAATTGCTCCTCCAACAATCTTATTAACAAATTCATAGCCTGAACCTGGTTCTCTTGGTTCAATTTCTAGCCAACAATGTCCGTATTGTCCACGTCCTCCAGATTGTCTTACAAATTTACCTTCAGATTTAACTGCTTTTCTAATTGTTTCTTTATAAGCAACTTGTGGATTACCTACATTGGCTTCAACCTTAAATTCCCTCAACAAACGGTCTACAATTATATCTAGATGCAATTCTCCCATTCCTGATATAATTGTTTGGCCTGTTTCATTGTTAGTATAAGTTCTAAATGTTGGGTCTTCTTCCGCTAATTTTTGTAATGCTATACCCATCTTATCTTGACCTGCTTTACTCTTTGGCTCAATTGCTACAGATATAACAGGTTCTGGGAATACCATAGACTCCAATATTATTGGATCAGACTCTGAACACAATGTGTCCCCAGTTGTTGTTTCCTTTAATCCAACAGCTGCAGCTATATCCCCTGCATAAACTTTGCTTATCTCTTTTCTATCATTAGCGTGCATTTGAAGAATTCTTCCTATTCTCTCACGCTTATTCTTAGTTGAATTCAAAACATAAGAACCTGACTCTAATGTTCCTGAATAAACTCTAAAGAAACACAACTTACCAACATATGGGTCTGTCATTATTTTAAATGCTAACGCTGCAAATGGACCTTCATCATCAGCTGGTCTTTCATCTTCCTCTTCTGTGTCAGGCTTCACACCTTTTATTGCTGGTATATCTAATGGTGATGGTAAATACTCAACAATTGCATCAAGTAATTGTTGAACTCCCTTATTCTTATATGAAGAACCACATGTAACTGGTATCATTTTAACTGCAATAGTAGCTCTTCTAATACCAACCCTAATTTCCTCTTCTGTTAATTCTTCACCTTCTAGGTATTTCATCATATAATCTTCATCTTGTTCCGCAACTGTCTCTACCAACAATGTTCTATATTTTTGTGCCTCTTCCTCCATTTCCTGAGGAATCGCACCTTCTTCTATTATCTTTCCCAAATCATCCTTAAAATAAAGTGCTTTCATTGTTATAAGGTCTATTATACCTTGGAAATTATCTTCACTTCCTATAGGTAATTGAATAGGCACCGCATTCGCTCCAAGTCTTTCTTTCATCATAGAAACACAATTATAAAAATCTGCTCCCATTATATCCATTTTATTTACATATGCAATCCTTGGAACATGATATTTATCAGCCTGTCTCCAAACAGTTTCTGATTGTGGTTCAACCCCACCTTTTGCACAAAACACAGTGACTGAACCATCCAATACACGCAATGATCTTTCAACTTCAACAGTAAAGTCAACGTGTCCTGGTGTATCTATTATGTTTATCCTTCTTCCTTTCCATTGAGCAGTAGTTGCAGCAGAAGTTATAGTTATACCTCTTTCTTGTTCCTGAACCATCCAGTCCATTGTTGCCGCACCTTCATGAACCTCACCTATTTTATGCACTCTACCAGTATAAAACAGTATACGTTCAGTTGTAGTTGTCTTTCCTGCATCAATATGGGCCATTATTCCTATATTCCTAGTATCCATCAAACTAAATTCACGAGCTTCAGCCATAACTCACCATCCCTTCAATCTAACTTAATATAGTTATTAATTAATATTTTCTACTAAAAAATTCGGTGGCTTCTCGTTTCATTTTTTCAATAACCCAAAACGTAATACCTCATTTATAATTAAGTATATACTTATGCCACCTCATCCTCATGAACTAAAATTTGTGAAGTACTCACCGCCTATATAGACGAAAGCTTCCTTTAATCCACCCAACCTCGTAGAGGATTTCATTTTACAGGCATCAGTTTCCGAGGCTATGGGTTTTTTATGAGGCGAACCCTTCCCGTACTCCCTACGGTACTATTGTCTTACGAACAACGTTTGGAAACCTTGTATATTAGCAACATATCTTAACGCTGTCAAGAAAAAAGTCAACCTTGATACTTACGCACAATTCACCTTACCACTTATAAAAGTGGGAGAATTCTTGCTAATACATCGTTAAAAAACTACTTAACAACATCTTACTAATAATCTTTGCAAAAATCATTCTTATTATACTACCATTTGTATTGTGCAAATGCTTTGTTTGCTTCTGCCATTTTATGAGTATCTTCTTTCTTTTTGAAAGCTCCTCCCATATCATTAACAGCATCTAATATTTCTGCAGCTAATCTTTCTTTCATGGTTCTTTCGTTTCTTTTACGTGAAAATAAAACTAACCATCTTAATCCTAATGTTTGTCTCCTATCTGGTTTAACCTCGATAGGTACTTGGTATGTGGCTCCACCAACTCTTCTTGCTTTTACTTCTAATATTGGCATTATGTTGTTTAATGCTTGTTCAAAAACCTCAAGTGGATCCTTTCCTGTTTTCGAACTTATTATATCAAATGCACCATAACATATTCTTTGAGCTATACCTTTTTTGCCATCTAACATTATATTATTTATCAATTTTGTGACCACTTTACTATTATAAATTGGATCTGGCAAAACCTCTCTTTTTGCTATGTATCCTTTTCTTGGCACTTTCCTTCCCTCCTTTTTTGAATAAATCAATAGGTACTCGCAGAATAATGTACTATTCCACGTTAGTGCTTTGTACTTACAAATATATCTTATATATTAAACTCGTACTTAGCACTTAATTTGTACTTTCTTTAAATTTATTTTATAAAATAAATTTAATGACTGTACAAGCTAAATCATATTGCGTGCTTTAGCACGAAATATCATCTAATTTTTGGCTCCAGCTTTAGGTTTTTTAGCACCATACTTAGAACGAGCTTGCATTCTCTTCGCAACACCTGCTGTATCTAATGTCCCCCTAATTATATGGTATCTAACCCCTGGCAAGTCTTTTACCCTTCCACCTCTTATCAATACAACACTGTGTTCTTGCAGATTGTGTCCTATCCCTGGAATATACGCTGTAACTTCTATACCATTTGTAAGACGAACCCTAGCAACTTTTCTAAGTGCTGAATTTGGTTTCTTTGGAGTTGTTGTTTTTACAACTATACAAACACCTCTTTTTTGTGGACTATTAGCATTAACATACGCCTTTTTTATTGAATTAAACGTTTTTTGTAATGCTGGTGCTGTCGACTTTTTTTCTTCAGTTTTTCTACCTTTTCTAACCAATTGGTTAAACGTTGTGGACATCCATATCACCTCCTCTTACTAACTAAAAAATCTTGTGTACCATATTTTTTTAATACACATAAAATTGACGCTGTTTGACTCTACAACATCACTTTTCTCAGTCTATCACATATATTTATAAATTGCAAATATATTTTTTACATTCTTTTTATGATCCTTGCCAATACTTGTTAAAAATATTGACTTTTTTTGTTTTTTGTATTATCATTTTGTTTACACAGCACTAAGAAAGGGAGATTTTTTATATGAATAATTTTGATATACAATTACAAAAAACACTAAAGCAGATGTCATTTGTCCAAATAATAAATTTTGTGCAACAGGTCTATAGTAATTTTTCTAATTTTTCTGAATTTGAATTTGGAGATTTTCGTATTTTATTCTATACCTATTGTAGTGTTTTAAATGATTATAATACTAATCCTACTTTTAAAAAATCTCTTGAAAATAATATGATTATCTTTGATCTTGATCTAATAAAATTAATGAAAACAATAGAAAATTTAGAACAAAATAATCAAAATAGTTTTATATTATTACCTATTACTACAGTAAATCATGCGTTTTGTACCACAATTTATAAAAGAAGTGATAGTGAATATGAATTAATAATAATAAACAAAGGTTATACTAATTCTGAATCAGGAAAGAAAAAAATGTATGAAAAATATATTTTAAAATCAAGTGATATAGAACGTTTTATTGAAAAATTTGTTTTTTTTGGTTCGTTTAAAGTTGTTGATGTTTATGATTTTCTAGAAAAAGCAGGTCGAAATATTAAAAATGAAGAAAGCATATTAAACAATATTGGGATTGATTCTTCAATTGTTTTACAATCATTACCTCAAAAAGAGGGAAACTGTTTTTATAAAAATCCAGAAGCAGCTTTCACTTTTGCTTGGTTTTTAGCTAATCCTAAATTCCAAAAAACCTATTTAATGGATAATAAAAAATTTTTAACTCCAAAAGGTCCTGCAAATACATTGGAAATTCACAATCAAATTATAAATAAATTATGTGATGCCATAAAAATTGCGTATGTAGATAACACAGAATTAAAAGAAAATTTATTAAATGAAATTGCTTACCAAAAACGCATTTACAATGTTAATAAAAAACTTAAAAAATATTCGTCTACATTATCTGATACAACTAGTACTTTGAAACAAGATCTTTTGCGCATTTGTGAGGCTAATAGTTTAAGAGAGTGTTTTTCCTTGATGGATAATCACCATTTTTCTGTATATTCATTAAAATTTATTACTAATAATATATTGGATAAAAATATCGACAAAATAGATTCTAATGATTTACAAGAAATTTCAACTATTTTAAATGATATAAGTAATATTTGGGATAAAAAAATCACAAAAAAAGTTTATAAAAAAATACAACAAATAGATTTTAAATACGATGAATTTATTAAAAAGTCTGATTTAACTATTTTTTATGCTGTTGATTATTTTCTAAAAAAACTTAGCATTAAATTATTATTTTCTTCAACTTCTGAAAAATATATAGATTTTTTGGATAAATATATATTTAAAACAAACGATAACAATTCTTTTGAAAAATTAAATAATTTTAGAGAACTCTATGTGAATATTCCACATAAGGTACATCTAATAAAGTATCTTTCTCATTTTAATAAAAAAAATACTTTATTAGCGTTAGATGAAATAAATAGATATTTAGAAAAACCTCTATTCAAAAATAATTTAAATTATCTCTTTAAACATTTAAATAATTTTAACTATAGTAATATTTTTGATGATATACAAAATCAAACAAATTGGAATGATGCTTTTAAATATTATATATTAGCACTTTCTAAAAGCAATATTAAAACACCTGCTAATATGTTTAAATATTATCTATTAACACTTTTTAATTATAATAATAAAACACTACTAAATGATTTTACCAAAGAAAATTATCTAAAAGCATTTAAATTAAATCCTAAATTTATAGATGCTCATTTTAATACTTATTATTCCAGGTTTGATCAAAAAAATAAATTAATTATTTCTGAATTGATTTATTTTCTTTTAGAAAACGAACCTAATGACATTAATTTTAAAATCCAATTAATAAGTGTCATAGATACTTTATCAAAAAAAGATCTTATGATAAAAGATTTTGAAAAGGTTTTTAATACTTGTAAAGACGTTTTACAATATGATAAATATAATTATCATGCTCATTCGGTATACTCTTATTATAAAGTATGGGAGTTTATAAATAATAATATTAAAAAAGAAGAAAAAAAAATATATATAAATATATTAAAATATAATTTATCATTTAAAGAATTGGCCTTACTGGAAAATAAGGATTCTAATGCCATTAAAAACTTTCTCTCAAATAAAAAACAAGAATTAGATACAATAAAAAAATTAATAAACGCGTATAAAAAAACTCATACAGACAATGAAAAATATCTTACTGATACAGATTTTAAAATCATTATTAATAATACTAAAATCTTGGAAAAAATATCAGAGTATAATAATAACAATAACCAAGAAATGCTAGATGAACTTGTAAAACTATTAAACGAACATGTAATACAATATTTATTAAAAAATTTTTCAAAAGAAGATATTACAATAACTAATTTTTTAGATGACAAAAATATACTACCTAAAATAAAAGATAAATTTTTTAAAGAATTATTCTCAGCTAAAGATACGTTGAAATTTATTCTAACCAAACGTAATGAAATACAATTAATCCGAAAAATACAGGAATTAATAAATATTAATTATAATTATGTAGAACGTATAATTGAAAGTGATTCTAAAATTTATAAAAAGGTAACATCTTTCTATGATAATAATTCAAAATTAAACAATAAACTTATAGAATTAATTAACACTAACCTAATACAAGATATTGAACATTATTTTGTAGGCAAAAAAGAAAATATAGAGAAAATTATAAATATTTCATCATTTTTTATTCTGGCTTCTAATTCAGAATCTTTGAAAAATATTTATGATATTTCAAGTTGTCTTGTAACTATACAAGAAACTGACGACAATACAATTAAAGAAAATCAAATTAATATAATAAATGAAAAATTAAATATGGGAATGAATTTATTAGAAAATCCTGATAAATTAATAGATTTGTTTATTGAAAAAGATAAAAATACAATTTTTTTCGCTAGAGGGTATACCTTGTTAAATTACGCAATAGAAATGGGAAATACAAACATGGTAAAACTATTAATAGAGCACGGAGTTGACATAAATAAAAGAGATCTATATAATAACTCTCCAATAGGTTTAGCTATAAAAAATTTAAATTTCAAAATACTTTATATTTTACTTAAACAACGAATAATCAACATATATAAGCTAATAAAAAATAATTTATATAATAATACAATACAAAACCATGAACTAGATGAAACTCCAGATATCAAACAAAATATTAATGAAAAAAATATCAATATTCCACAAAAACATAAACTAGCTCAAACTACAGATATTAAACAAAATATTAACGAAAAAAATATCAATATTCCACAAAAACATAATAACTCATCACAATTAATTCTAACAAAAGAAAATATTAGAACTATTAAACCTTCTATCGAAAAAACTTAGAGACAGAAACCATCTCTGTACTTACGTTACCCTTTATTAGATAATTCCTTTATCAATTTTTCCCTTATCTCGATTCGATCTTCAACTTTAGATATATTCCTGATGTCTTTTATGAATTGGGCTGCGCTTTTTGTATTCCCTTTGTCTAAAAATACTTTTATAAACTGAATAGCATGTTCATACTGCATATAGTTTTCGTAAATTTCATTTAATTCTTTCCTATCTTTCAACGTACCAATATTTAAATCATTAATACTAATTAATTCATTATCTCTAACCAGCTTTTTCGGAGATGGCAAGGCTAAAACCATATCTATTATAAAATCAGCTGTAACTTGATTATATCTTTCTTGTTTAAATTTTGATTTATCAGGATTAAATCTACTAAGAACAGAATTTTCAATCTTATTATCTTCTTCTTCCCTCACTAATTTTTTTTTAAATTCACGAGATAATAGTTCGCTTTCGTGAAAGTAGTCAAATACCCCCCCCTAATTGTATACTATGTGATGCAATATTGTTATGATAATTTTTATTCTTTAGAATCTTTTTTAACCAAGACTTCTTTAAATATTCATTTTTCATATAAAAATCATTTAACATTTTTTTAGCATTATATAAATCATTTTGTCTTTGTATTGTTTCAATACCGTAAATTTTAAATAATTCATAATATTGCTGTATATTCTTTCTTAAATCATAAATAAACATAATTTTCTCAGTAGGAACCATATTTATATTATTTTCTATATCCTCTAAAAATCTATCAATACTATTAACTTCTTCTAATGTAAGCCATTGTTTTCCTATTTTCTTTAATGCATTATGTACATCTTTATCTAAACTAATTTGGGATATAGAAGATATTTTGTCTTTTATTCTAAGTAACATGTCAAAATCATTTTGTACTAATGGATCCTTCCCTAATCTACTCCCAAAAACTATGCTATTATCAATACTATTAGCAGAAATATTTGATAAATTTTTAACTATATTTTCAGCATATTGTCTCTTTATTCTTTTATATCTCATATCTCTAAAAAAATTAGTTACGGAATCTAAAAATATATCTCCATATCTTATTGCGAAATTAGTACAAATAATACCTGTTATCACACCCGTTACAATAGGATTTACACTCACTAATATACCAAAAATAACTAATGCACTACTGGATACAAAATCTATACTGGTGTATACCATATTTTTAATTTTTTCTGATATTCTATCTCTATTTATTTTTTTTATATTACTTATTGCTATATATTTATTTATGCAAGAAAGCTCATCCATTTTTTTCTTTATTTTAATTTCTAAATTGTTTAATTCTTTATTATTTTCCTTTTCTAAATTAATTTTCCCTTTTTTGATCATTAATATTTCGATTTGATCTTTAATTTCTTCCCGTTTCTTATTTAAATCCTCAATATTATTACCTAATTTAATCCATTCATAGTTATTATTCTCAATTAATTTTTTCTCATCATTTTTAATTTCTTTTTTTGACTTAATTGCCTGTTTAATAGTAACAGCACTTTTTGAAAATTGAAGTGTATCAGAAATTGTATACATGAAATTTCTTCCTGCTACAATAAAAATTTTTTCTATAAAAAAATTTTTTAGAATAAAATTAGCCATATTTAAAGAACTTCCTAAAACCAAATTAACCGTATTCTGAATACTTTCAGGATATATTATCGCATTCATAGGATATATAATACTCATATTTATGACCTTATCACTAATATCTAGCCTTTTTATAAATTTCCGTTTATTTAAGCTTATCTTTTTTGTTCTAAGTGACTTTTCTCTAAGAACATTTATTCTCTCTACCTTATTTTTTCTAACTTTTATTCCTTCTTCTGATACGCTCTCTAATTTGTTATCCTCTTCTCTTACCTTATTTATTGCTTTATTTAGTTTATTTATTTTTGGT
>JBGUYI010000138.1:0-5633 GCA_045118635.1 Acetivibrionales bacterium | reverse complement strand
GCTAAAGTCATTGATGTATCATCTGACCATGTACCTTCTGGCATATTATATGTTCCATGCCCTCTTACTGAAGTTACTGGATCTTTTGCTAAAGTTTCTCTATCAATAAACTCAACAGGTACACCCATTGCATCTGCTAAAACAAAACCATATAAAGAACTTTTAACTACTGAAGGATTAGAAACATTTTCAACTTTGTTTTCACCATCATTTTTTTTAGCCAAATCGTCTGTTTCTTCTGAAACCTTTCCCGTATGTAATTTTATAGCTAAACATCCAAAAACAAGAACAGCTATTATTGCGAATCCAACTAATAATTTCTTTTTCATAAATTTGATCACTCCTTTTAAAATTTTAATATACCAACCTCTTTATTTTTAAATAGTGTACAACTAATATTACTACAAAACTATAACTTCCATCTAGACCTTGTATTACAAAACTGCACAATAAACAAATTGTTGGCTACGGTACTAGGATTCGAACCCAGACTAAATGAACCAGAATCATCTGTGCTACCATTACACCATACCGCATTATCTCTATTAATATAAAAAAATATATTCGCTTTCTTATGACAAGACAATACTCAAAGCGAGTATTGTCCCTCTATTTTCCACAACATTTCTTATACTTTTTACCACTACCACATGGACATGGCTCATTTCTCCCAATCTTATTACTAACAGCTATCCTAGATTTATTATATTCTTTTTTTATCTCTTTTCTTCTTTCTTCTGTTAATATACCATTCCATTGTTCTAATTCATAAAGCCACTGTGCTTTCGCATCCAACATGTTATAATACAACTTTTCAAAATCTATCTCAAGTTCCAAAACTGAAGATTCATCAAGTTTTTCTAAATCTATACTTTTTACCAAACTAGTATTTATGCCATCTACAAACCCAACTACCTCAACAGGAGTTAATTCATATTTCTTTCCTAGCTCTTCTACTGTTCCACTTTCCTTTTTATCATGATTCTCTAACAAAATTTCATATGTCTTTTTCTCTTTTAATAAAAATCCCTTCCAAAACTCTTCTTCCTCTGCTTGTTCATCTAATAATTTATTCCATTCTTCATACAAAGACACTATATCAACCTACTTTCTCTCTTATATTGCAGCTTCTAATGCTAGTTTAACCATATTTGTAAATGTCTTTTCTCTTTCTTCTGATGTTGTTTCTTCACCTGTTATTAGATTATCACTAACAGTTAATATCGATAAGGCATCAACATCATTTTTTGCTGCAAGTGCATATAATCCATATGTCTCCATTTCTAAGCCCAATACCCCATATCTTGCCCACAATTTCCAGTGCTCTTTATCATCATTATAAAACTTATCTTCTGTTAAAACACTTCCTACATGAACTTTCATTCCATTTTTATCAGCTATTTCATATGCTTTATTCAACAACCTAAAATCAGCATGTGGTGAAAATATTGCTGTACCAAACACTTCACTAGTTATATCACTCTTTGTACTAGCTGTCATGGCTAAAATTATGTCCCTTATATTAACATTCTTTTGTATAGTTCCACAAGTTCCAATTCTAATAAGCTTTTTAGCATTATATTCATTTATTAGCTCATTCCCATAAATTAATATAGAAGGTATTCCCATACCTGTACCTTGTACAGAAACTCTAACACCTTTATACATTCCTGTAAAACCAAACATTCCTCTCACATTATTATAACATACTGCATTTTCTAAAATATTCTCAGCAATAAATTTTGCTCTCAATGGATCTCCTGGTAATAAAACTATTGGAGCAATCTCTCCCTCTTTTGCTCTTATATGAACTGACATTTAACACTTCCCCCTCATTCTACTATCTATCGAAAAATTTCACTTGCATGCTTTGCTCACACGAATAATTGTGTATACTCTAAAATACTTAGCTTAATACAACGGCTCAAAACTCATATACAACAAATATTCGGTCACACAAACCCTTTGAGCAAAGCCACTAACCTGCAACTCCACTTGGTTAATTCTATAACAAAAATTGTCATTTGTCAATTATTCAAATTACTTTGTAATTTGAAATTATGACTCAAATTAAATCTATAATTTTAATCTCCATATCTTCTGGTTTATAAGTAGGAGAATATCTTTCAACTACTACTCCATCTCTATTTACTAAAAACTTAGTAAAATTCCATTTTATATCTCCGTCTTTTTTACAAGTTGAACTAATTTTTTCAATGGCTTTAATCGCCATTTTATTTTTTATACCCTCAATTTTATCTTCTTTTATTTCATTTTTTATAAATGTGTATAGTGCACTCTCATTTTGTCCATTTACATCTATCTTTGAAAACTGATCAAATGAAGTATCATATTTAAATTGACAAAATTGATGTATTTCTTCATCACTTCCAGGTGCTTGTTTTCCAAACTGATTACAAGGAAAATCTAAAATTTCAAGTCCTTTATCATGATATTTTCTATATAATTTTTCTAATCCTTCATATTGTGGTGTGAATCCACAGCCTGTAGCTGTATTTACAATTATTAATACTTTTCCCCTATAATCTGCAATAGAAACATCCTCTCCATTTCTATTTTTTACTTTATAATCATAAATCGACATATTCAATATTCCTCCAATGTGATATTCTCTCCCACTTATATCTCAAATCTTGTTATAGAAGTGGGAGCTTACTCTTATACTGCTCATGCAATCAGTCAATTATTCTTGAATACCACCAATGTGCTAAGATAATCTGAACAAAATCAAAGTGCAACCTGAAAAATCAACTATCTTCCACAACATTGCTTGTATTTTTTACCACTGCCACATGCTCCCTTTTTGAGCATATTTTCACTATATTTGGTACATATAGTATTATGGCTTTTTGCCTTATTTTATGGGCATTTAGCACATATTATTATCAGTATTATTTGTATTATAAATATTACTAATAATTTGTTCAATGTGGACAAAATGTGGACAAAGTCATCATCCAATTTATCCTTTGTTTACAAGGATATTATACTACATATTGATTGTTTAATCAATGTGGACAGGCTTTTTTCCGTCACCTTAAAAGTGCTGTGGTATTTTATATAAAGAAAAAGAAGTATTGCTACTTCTTATTTTTACATTTAGGGCAGCCTCTTCCATTTGATCTTTTATCAATGGTAGCTTGCCACTCATGATTGCATTTAGAACATTTCCACCATACTTTTCTACCTGAATGAGCAGATACTTCGGTTGGTAAAATATCTATATTCTTATTATAATTCCACTCTTCAATTAATGTCGGATTTAATGTAGCTAAATCATTATATCCTTTTAAAACTTTTTGACCTGAACAATATGGGCAGCCTCTTCCATTTGATCTTTTTGAAATTGTTGCTTCCCATTCATGTCCTTTGCTACATCTCCACCATACTTTTTTTCCAGATGCAACAGTTACATCAGAAGGAGAACTTGTATTCCTATCATAATTCCATTCTTTTGCTAATGTCGGGTTTTGACTTTCTAAATCATTGTATCCTTTCATAACTCTATGACTACTACAATATGGACAGCCATGTCCTCGGACAGTTCGAGCATTAACACATAATTGATATTCATGTCCATGTGGGCAAATCCACCATACCTTTTTATTGGATCCTGGTTTTGTATGTTCAGGCTTTAAGTTTCCATTTTTAACTGGATGCCATTCTTTTGCAATGTCAGGATTAGTAATTAAAATACTATTTTCTTTAACCATAAAATTAATCATACTTAATATTTCAGTAGTATCTCGCTCAATATTAATATCATTATTATTTATTTTTAATAAATCTAAAACTTTTTTGATTCCTATCTCTAGACCTTTTGTTTTATTGTTTGGCAAATATATTTTTATTGATGAGGAATTATAATTTGGACAACCATTTTCTCTAATTCTTATTAATCTAATTTTATTTTTTTCGCACATCAAATCTTTTTTTAAATCTTTTTCAATATTTCTATGCCATCTTTCACCATCATATTCAATTGCCGTTTTAATACTAGGAATATAAATATCTAATTCTAATTTAATTTTGCCGTCCTTATAATTTTCTAAAACTTCTTTGTATTTTTGAGAATTGATTATATAAAATAAAACACTTTTTTCTGAAACAGATGCATGTCTTTCTTCAGCACATATTGGGCAATTTGTTTTTAACATAGTCCTTGAATTTACTGTTGCTTGCCACTCGTGTCCACATTCACCAATCCACCATACTTTTTCATTAGACTTAGCTGATATTTCAGTAGGTTTTATAGTGTTCTTTTCATAATTCCATTCTTTTAATAATCGTTCATCAAAAGATGCAAAATCATTAATGCCCTCTGCAATAACTCTATTCGCACATACTGGACAATTATACCCATTATAATAATCTCGGACTTTCATTTCATATTCATGACCTTTTGAGCAAATAAAATGAACCTTTTTAACACTTCCAGCAAGTATACTATTTGGTGTTAAATCAGGATTTTTTGCATAATCCCATTCTTTTAAAGAAATTGGTTTCAAAGATGCTAAATCATTAAAACCAGATAGCACTTTATGATTTGAACAATATGGACAACCTGTACCAGCATTTCTAGAATATACCCTCGATGAATAGCTATGTCCTTTAGGGCAAATCCACCATACTTTTTCCCTGCTATTTATTGATATTTTTTCTGGATCTATATTAACATTTTTATGATAGTCCCATTCTTTTATTAAATTAGAACTAGAAATTCTTTTTGTATTCTCTAAGTTAACTCCTTTATTACAAATCCTACATCCATTAAAATCCCTAATAATATGTCCAATTCTTGTTTTCCATTCATATCCACATTTTTTGCATTTCCAGTTATAACTATTAGAATCTCCTATTTTTAATGTTTGTGGATTTACTATATTTTTATCATAATTCCAGTATTCGCCAATTACAGGATATAAAGTAATAATATCATTATATCCGACTAATATTTCTCTACCTTCACATATAGGACATTCTACTCCTCTTGCTCGTGTATCAATTCTGGTTAAATAACTATGTCCTTTGTTACATCTCCACCATACTTTCTCTTCAGAACTCTTCGAATATTCAAAAGGAGATTTATTGTTTTTTTCATAATCCCATTCTTCTGCTAGTTTAGGAAATAGTGTACCTAAATCATTATATCCTTTTAAAACTTTTCTATTCGTACAATATGGACAATCTTTGCTTTTAGACATATTACAAATTAAAGCTTCCCATTCATGTCCTTTATCACATTTCCACCATACTTTTTTATTTGAACCTAAAGTGACAGTCTCTATATTTATATTATTGTTCTTTGGAAAATTCCACATATCCAACAATTTTTTATCTTCTATTATTAAATTAGACATCTTATCACTTCCTTAATTATATTATATCACGATTTTACGGCATTCTAACACGATAAAATACGTGGCACGTTTTGTTGCAAAGCAATGAAAGTGGCGATAGTATTTTCTCTTTTTTATGAAGCTCAATGTTGAAATAAAAAAGGCACCTTTACTACTTACGATAGTTTGTAGTATTGGTGCTTAAACGGGATTCCAAAGGGAGAATTTCCTTGGCACACTGATATTGGTTCTACCAATATCGTAGTGTGTTAC